>PMIV01000228.1:12723-16712 GCA_003158355.1 Anaerolineaceae bacterium | reverse complement strand
CATTCTAGATTTTGGGGTATTGACAGACCCTTTTTATTTGTGTATTATCGGCACATGCTTATTCTAAACAGAAAGTCTCAAACCTGTATGTGCTCATGTATGATGATGCGAAGGCGATGGAGTTCGTCTTACGCGCTAGTACATGCTGCATCAGACTAGCCTGTAAAGAATTGAGCCCATCGCTTCCTCAAGTTGTATAAAGGATGAACGGTGGGCAGACAGCCAAAAAAACACTCTAAGTTAATTTCAGAGCCACCAGAAATCCTGGTGGCTCTGTTTTTATTAATCCAGCGGTTCTGTGTTCCAAATAAAAATCAATAGGAGTAGAAGATGAAAACATTAGTAAGTCAAAAACATTTGTCCAGCCATAAATTTACCTTGGCCAGTATATTAGCGGTACTCGTTGTAACCTCCTTTGTCCTTTCAGCTTGCGCAACCGCAACTGCAACGCCGACTTCAGTTGCAACTACAGCCGCAACCACTGCTGCACCTGCAACTGAAGCAGCTACCGTTGCTGCTACTGCAGCAGCCACCAAAACTCCGATCCACATCAAGATCGGCGTCTCACCTGTACCCCATGGTGACATCATCAATTACATCAAAGAAAACCTGGCACCCGCCGCTGGTCTGGACATCGAAGTTGTGGAATTCACTGATTATGTCCAACCCAATCTGGCCCTCGCTGATGGTACGCTCGATGCCAATTATTTCCAGCACGTGCCGTATCTGAACGATTTCAACAAAGAACACAAGACTGACCTGGTCCCTGTTGTCGCAGTTCATATCGAACCATTAGGAATTTATTCCAAGAAGATCAAATCTTTGACCGATATCACCGATGGCGCAGTCGTAGCCATCCCCAATGATGCCACCAATGCCGGCCGCGCTTTGAACCTGTTGGCCGCGAACAACCTGATCACCCTTAAAGACGGTGTGGGCTATTCCGCCACAGTAAACGACATCACTGCCAACCCGAAGAAATTAAAGATCACTGAACTCGAAGCAGCTCAACTTGTCCGCTCTTTGGATGACACCACTATCTCTGTCATCAACGGAAATTATGCTCTCGAAGGTAAATTGACCCCAAGCAAAGACGCCCTGGCACTGGAAAGCGCCAAAGATAACCCCTATGCCAACGTTCTGGTGGTCAAAAAAGGTCATGAAAACGATGAAGGCATCCAGATCCTTGCCAAGCTCCTGACCTCACCCGAGGTTAAGAAATTCATCGAAGACAAATATAGCGGTTCTGTGATCCCTGCCTTCTAGAGCAAGAATGGGATGTAAAACGCAGCCCCTTGTTCAAGTTTCTCAAAGCAGTTCCCTTCCAGGCTATCAAAATGGGACACAGAAACCAGCCGGATTAAGAAATCAGCTATTGGAAAAGGGATTCTAGCAAGAGAAAGGCTCTCCGCAACTGAGAGTTAAGAAAGGTACCAGGGGAGGAANNTGCATGTCGCTCCGGGAGAAATTTTCGGTGTCGTCGGCCCCAGTGGAGCCGGTAAAAGTACTCTCATTCGCTGCGTTAATTTGCTTGAACGACCCACCTCCGGAAAGGTGGTTGTCAATCATCAAGATCTGACCAGCCTTTCAGATACAGAGCTGCGCCAGGCCCGCCAGCAGATCGGGATGATCTTTCAACATTTCAATCTGTTGAATTCCCGCACAGTTGCCGGGAATGTGGCTTTCCCGCTCGAAATTATCGGTTACGATAAAAACAAACGCCAATCCCGTGTAGAAGAACTACTCGACCTGGTCGGGTTGAGCGATAAAACGAATGTATACCCGGCTCAACTATCCGGCGGGCAAAAACAACGGGTAGGCATTGCTCGTGCGTTGGCCACAGAACCGCGCGTCCTCCTTTCTGATGAAGCTACTTCAGCATTGGATCCACAAACCACGATCTCAATCCTCAATTTATTGAAGGACCTGAACCACCGTCTTGGGTTGACCATCTTGCTGATCACACATGAAATGGACGTGGTGAAACAAATCTGCGATCACGTGGCAATTTTGCAAGAAAGCAAGATCGTTGAAAGCGGTGCTATTAATGATTTGATCGTTGATCCCGACAGCTTGCTTTCACAGGCATTCTTTCCGCCCAGTCAGGTGTTTATTCCAAGGCCTGGAGCTACCAGTGCTGCGATCACTTTCATTGGCGACGCCGCTGACCAACCTGTCTTGGCCAGCCTGGTGCGTAAATTTGACGTAGACGTCAACATCCTGGGGGGGAGTATTCAAAACATTGGCGGCAGACGCATCGGCCGTTTGCAGGTGGAACTCAGCGGTAAACAGGTTAATTCAGCTTTGAACTATTTGAATCAACTCGGGCTGCGTGTGGAGGTTCAATAATGGACTGGTCAATTTGGGTTCCTAACCTGTTGAAAGGTACCGCTGAAACGCTTTATATGGTGGGAGTTTCAACCCTGTTTACGGTGATTCTAGGTCTCCCCCTGGGTGTTTTATTGGTCATCACCGATCGTAAAGGTCTGATCGCGGCACCGACCCTTAACCAGATTTTGGGAAGCATCGTTAACATCGCCCGCTCTCTGCCGTTTATTATTTTACTGGTAATTGTCATCCCATTCACGCGCTTGTTGGTTGGTACCTCCATCGGCGTTACTGCGGCTATTGTACCCCTCTCGTTGGCGGCAATTCCATTTTTTGCCCGCGTTGCCGAAACGGGCCTGCGTGAAGTTGACCGCGGATTGGTGGAGGCTTCCCAGGCAATGGGCTGCTCTACCTGGCAGATCATTCTCAAAGTACTGATCCCGGAAGCCCTCCCCTCTTTGATCCTAGGCACGGCTTTAACCATTATCAGCCTCATCAGTTATTCAGCAATGGCCGGAGCCATCGGAGGCGGCGGCTTGGGTGACTTGGCAATTCGTTACGGGTATCAGCGCTACGAAACCGATGTAATGATCGCCACTGTCGTTTTACTAATCGTCCTCGTCCAGGGAATTCAGATTCTGGGCGATAAGTTGGCGCAAAAGGTATCAAGAAGATAGAATATAAGAAAGACTTTTTTTTGGAGAGCAACCTATGACAAATTCTACTCACTTTGAGACATTAGCGATCCATGCCGGGCAATCAGCCGACCCGGCTACCGGCGCTGTGATCACTCCCATCTATCAGACTTCTACCTATGCGCAAGAGCAGGTAGGTGTGACCAAAGGCTTCGATTATAGCCGAACTGCTAACCCCACCCGTCTGGCGCTGGAACAATGTTTGGCTGCGCTGGAAGGTGAAAAATTAGCTCAGCCTGCTTACGGGTTGGCCTTTTCTTCTGGCATGGCCGCCATCGATACTTTGCTGCGGCTGGTGAAACCTGGCGAACATGTCTTGGCTTCCAACGATGTTTACGGAGGCACCTATCGTTTGTTCGAACGCGTACTGAAAGATTACGGGATTCAGTTCTCTTACGCCGACGTAAGTAATTTGGATGGGTTTGAGAGCAATCTACGATCCTACACACGTCTTATCTGGCTCGAAACCCCCACGAATCCCCTTTTGAAAATCGCGGACATTGCAGAAATTTCGCGGCGTGCCAAAATCTTTTCTCCTCAGATCATCGTGGCTGTGGACAATACCTTTGCTTCTCCATATCTACAGCAGCCGCTATCCCTTGGAGCAGATTTCGTGGTGCATTCCACCACAAAATACATTGGCGGTCATTCGGATGTGGTAGGCGGGGCTATCATCAGTAAAGAGAAATCCGCTTATGAAAAATTGAAGTTCCTACAAAATGCAGTTGGTGCGGTTCCGGGCCCACAGGATTGCTGGTTGACCCTGCGCGGCATCAAAACCCTGGCCTTGCGCATGGAACGCCACTCAGCCAACGCTGAGAAGGTGGCAGCCTATCTGAGCGGACATCCTGCCATTGAACAGGTGATTTATCCGGGGCTCACCAACCACCCCGGCCACACCGTGGCGCAAAAACAGATGAAAGCCTACGGCGGTATGCTCTCAGTGATCCTCAAAGGCGGAGCTGC
>PMIV01000228.1:0-12630 GCA_003158355.1 Anaerolineaceae bacterium | reverse complement strand
TTTTTTTTGACTAACCAATTTTTTGCGTCAGGTAATCGATCAAATCGATCTTGGTCAACATACCAATGGGTTGGTTTTGATCATTGACAATGATCACTACTTTGCCGCGCTCAAACGCAGGCAGCACACTCTCGACACTGGCATCACTTGTAACACTGATCACGTTCGGGTTAATGATTGCAGAAATCGTTTCCAATGGGTCGTGAATATGCGGTGAACTCAGCAGGTGTTCAAGCACATCCGCTTCACTGACCAAACCGATCAACCGGGTCTGTTCATCCACCACCGGGAGCTGAGAGATATCATACTGATTCATCTTTTGCACGACCGCGTTCATCTCATCATCAAAGCGGGCGATCACCAGCGGCAGCTTATTGTGAGTCTCCAGTAAACTGGCAATGGAATCCGTTACCTGATTGTTAGGCAGGAATCCGTTCTCGCGCATCCAGTTATCATCGAAAATCTTGGAGAGATAGCGGTTACCTGAATCGGGTAAGATCACGACCACGTTCTGACCAGGTTTCAAAGCACGCACAAGCTCAGATTTTAAAACGCCTGCCACTGCCGACCCGGATGACCCCCCGGCAAAGATACCTTCATCACGCACCAGGCGGCGTGTCATCTGAAAAGACTCACGGTCATCCACCACCACTACCTCATCGATAAGCGAGAGATCCAGGGTAGTGGGTAAGAAATCCTCGCCGATTCCTTCGATCTTGTAGGTCTTGGGGTGCGGATCAGTGGGCACTTTACCCAGTTTCCAGGTCTCATAAAGCAGAGAACCCAAAATATCCACTCCCACTATTTTGATATTGGGATTTTGTTCCTTTAAATAGCGGGCAGTTCCAGTAATGGTACCGCCTGTGCCCATACCTGCTACTAGCACGTCGATCTTCCCCGCTGTCTGCTCCCAGATTTCCGGACCGGTGGAAAGATAATGAGATTCGGGGTTGGCCGGGTTGTGATACTGATTTGCCAGGATGCTGTTAGGTGTCTCGCGCACGATGCGGGCGGCTACGCTGTAATAACTACGCGGATCATCTGGTCCCACAGCAGTAGGGGTAATGACCACACGCGCACCAAATGCGCGCAGGAACCGAACTTTCTCGTCGCTCATTTTATCGGGCATTACAAAAACGCACTTATATCCTTTGATCGTGGACGCCAGGGCCAACCCGGCCCCTGTATTTCCAGAAGTAGCTTCAACGATGGTTCCACCCGGATGTAATTTGCCCTCTTTTTCTGCTTTTTCGATAATGGAAAGACCGATCCGGTCCTTAATCGAGCCGGCTGGGTTGAAGAATTCAACTTTGGCGTAGATATTAGCTGATGTCTTCCCAAAGACAATTTGATTCAAACGCACTAGGGGGGTATGACCAATGGCTTCAAGAATATTCCGATAAACTGCTGGGCGATTTTCCTGCGCAGTCTCTTTTTCGTTAATTTTGGTTGTAATCATTGAATCTTCTCCTTCTTAAAATAAAAAAAGCCAACTGCAACAAAAAACGGCAGACAACTCCACCAATGCATAAACATTCTTATGCGGGGTGACTGTCTGCCGCCTGCGGCAGTTGGCCTTAATTGTTATTGGCTAGTTTCGCGGCGGAGAAGACAGTTCCCGCCAAATACAGACGCAAAGTTCCATTTTTAACCTTTTTGAAACCTAAAAATTACTTCCCACTAGTATATCATAATGTTTGTCAAGTGTTCGCTGTCCGGGCAAAAAGTTAATGAAGAATAATGAATTTGCCCATTTAGCTGCAGCCACAGCATCTTCGCTATATTGTCAAAAGCCGCCTATTAGGTTGAATGTATTTTTACCTACGCATTTGCATTGTATGCCGATGAATAGAAAAACTTTTTCATCAACTCGGTAGCTACAACGTATAATGCCGTTAAACCGATCAAAGCTAGCATGAGCGGCGCTGGTAAGGGGATAAAACCAAACACCAGGTCAAATGGCAGATATGGCAGTAAAAGTGTAATCCCTATGAAACTAAGAGAACTGATCAGTAAGTACTTACCCGGACGGCTGCGGAAGAATACGTGACGTGTACGAATGACAAGGGCAATAACTAATTCGGTAATCAGCGATTCAATGAACCAACCGGTTTGGAACTCCGCGGCTGAAACATGGAAGACCAATAATAAGATCCCAAATGTAAGGAAATCAAAGATCGAACTTACCAATCCAAAAAGCACCATATAGTTGCGGATGAATTTGTTATTCCACCGGTGCGGTTTTTCCACCATTTCTGCGTCCACATTATCGCCGGCAATGGTTGTCGCGGGAATGTCTGAAAGGAAATTATTCAGCAAGATCTGTGGGGCCGTCATAGGCAAGAACGAAAGGATCAACGACGCTCCAGCCATGCTGAACATGTTGCCGAAGTTAGCGCTGATAGTAGTGAGTATATATTTGAGCGTATTGGCAAAAGTAGTCCGACCTTCGTCAATACCCTGCCGTAAAATATCCAGATCTTGCTTCAATAGCACAAAATCAGCCGCNNCATATAGCCCACCACATGCCCGGTTTTCTTCAACGCAAGAATAATCCGTTCTTTCTGGTTGGGATCCACTTCGGCAAACAAGGTAGTCTTTTCAGCCAGGTGCCAGAGCGCTTCATCTTTTAGATCGTTCAACTGGCTTCCAGAAAGCACTCCTTTGAGCGGCAGATTCACTGCTTCTGCTACATGGCGCGCCACTTTTTGATTGTCGCCAGTGATGATCTTAATCTCGACCCCTCGTTTCGCCAGATCTGAGATCACTTGCTGGACATCCGGTTTTGCAGGGTCGAAAAAGAGTAAAAAGCCAACAAGATTGAGCCCGCTTTCATCGGTACGAGAATAAACTCCCGTTCGCTCCTCGACAACTTTGGTGGCCAGACCGAGCACACGGAATCCTTTTTCACTCCAATCGCTAAATCGTTTTTCTATATCTGCCCGTGCTTTGCTGTCCAAAGGAACAATTTCCTCCCCGGATTGCAGGCTGGTACAGACACTTAAAATATTATCCAACGCCCCCTTGGTAACCAGGGTTCGAATCCCCTTGGCATCTGCGGTAACCACACTCAACCTTTTGCGAATGAAGTCGTAGGGAATTTCGTCCACTTTTTTATCGCCGCTGATATCCACACCGGCTTTTTTTGCAGCCGCCTGAATTGCCTCATCCAACGGGTTGCTCAAGCCAGTCTGATAAAACGCATTAAGATAAGCATAACGCAGCACAGCATCAGACGGTTGCCCTTGCGTATCGGCAGCGCTATCCAGGTTAACCACACCTTGAGTGAGGGTACCCGTTTTATCGGTGCAGAGTATGTCCATGCTGCCCAGGTTTTCGATCGCATTCAGACGGCGCACGATCACTCCGCGCTTGGCCATATGTTGTGCACCGTAAGAGAGGGTGATACTGATGATCGCCGGCAAGAGCTCCGGGGTCAGCCCTACTGCCAGCGCCACCGCAAAGAGCAGCGAATCCAATACCGGTTTGGCGAGAAGTACATTGGCTGCCAAAACAATGATCACCATCACCAGCATAAAATAGGTAAGCAAGCTGCTGAATTGGCGTATACCACGCTCAAATTCGGTCTCTGGCGCGCGCAGCCTCAAACGTTCGGCTACCTGCCCGAATACTGTCGCTTCTCCAGTCTCCACGATCAGTATTTTTGAAGTTCCGCTGCTTACACTGGTGCCCATAAAAACGCAATTGGTGCGTTCTGCCAGACTGGCATTGGCAGCCACTGTTGTCTCCATTTTTTCAACCGGAAAAGTCTCACCCGTAAGCACAGCCTGATTCACAAAGAAATCTTTAGCTTCCAATACAATACCATCAGCCGGAATCAGATTGCCGGCAGATAACATCACCACATCTCCAGGCACTACCTGTTCAGAAGGCAATATTGCAATTTGACCATTTCTCAGTATATTTGACCTTACGGTAACCTGTGAGCGCAATTTTTCAACTGCATTACCAGCGGTATATTCCTGGAAGAAACCTAGGATCGTGCTTCCCAGTACAATGGCAAGTACCAGGCCAGCATCCACCCATTCACCCGTAAAACCTGAAATGATTGAAGCCACAATAAGAATGATCACGAGTGGACTTTTAAATTGTTTCAGCAGCAAGTTAATTGCGGTCGTCTGCTTCTGTTTTGAAATTGTGTTGAAACCATATTGTTTCAAACGTTGTTCAGCATCTGCTTGTTGGAGACCCTTGTCTGTAGAATTTAAAGAAGAAAGAACTTGTTCAGGTGTAATACTCCAATAAGCGGCTTTGATTTCCGCAGGCGTTTGAGGATCCATTTTAACAGGTGCTTTTAGAGTGACGTCTTTGGTCGGTTTTTTCATTGAACTCCTTCTAAATACCTTTATTATTGAAAATATATAAAAAGATAAAGATCGTTAAATATTACCCAATCACCAACCCATAATTGACAAATTATTAATGTTCAAAAATAGATATTGCTCTCCCAAGTTATTTCACTTCCGTTATCGCTAAATCCCCTCTATCAATTATAGACATTTTTTATATTATAAGACAACAAAATCCGTTCCCTAGATTCCACCTCATGGATGTAGTCCAAATACTGACTGTCAATTTATTTATCGGCTTACATTTAAATCAGTCTCACCCTGATTGATGTTTTTTGTTTATAACAATATTATAGACAAAGAAAAAAAGCAAAGGAGGGGTGTAAAAAGTAGAGATGTCCATTATTTTGGGTGAATAGAATATTTGTTGATTATGATTGACCGCTCAGCGAAATCTTAATCATTTCATAACGTGATTTTAACCTTTGAAAAAATAATAATATATAATTCTCATATAATTGAAACCTTCACTTGTTCTTTTCCCGGATTAAGACAATCAAGTTCCAAGATATATGTTAAAGATTGGAAAAACAATAAGGAGAGGTACAGGTATACTCATTGAAAGGGAATTTATGTTAAGTAAAAACGATTGTAAAGGTAAATTGATTGTCGTTGAAGGCATAGATGGCAGTGGAAAATCTACGCAAATCGATCTTTTGTACAAATGGCTGCTCAGTCAAGGACGGTCAGTTTATTTTAGCGAATGGAATTCTTCCGATCTTGTAAAGAGTACAACCCGCTTAGCGAAAGAAGAAAAAGCGTTTACTCCAACCACTTTTAGCCTTTTACAGGCGACAGATTTTTCTGATCGCTGGGAAAACTACATCTATCCCATGCTCAAAGCTGGAGCCATTGTTCTGGCAGACCGTTATGCTTTCACTGCATTTGCGCGTGATGTTACCAGAGGAGTTGACCCGGGCTGGGTCCGCGATATTTACTCCTTCTCAATACAGCCAGACCTGGTACTTTATTTTCGCGTGCCATTAGATTCTGCCGTGGAACGCATTCTATCAGCCAGGGCAAAGCTCAAATATTATGAAGCAGGTATGGATTTAGGTTTATCAGAAAACAGGGTAACCAGTTTTCGCCTTTTCCAACAAATGATCATCGATGAATACGAAAAAATGGTCAGCGAATTTAATTTTACGGTCATCGATGGAAATTCACCGGTACAAAAACAGCAAAAATTGATACGCCAATATGTTCGTAAATTGCTAGTCGGTTGGGAAGGGCTTCCCAGTTCAACCCCACGGACGGGATACCGGCAAATAAAAGCACCTATTTCACAAGGAGAACCTCATGAGTGAAGTACAATTTTACGGAGTTGGTTTTCCATATAAAACCATTAAGGAATTACCGGGGAAACTCATCGTTTTAGAGGGAACCGATGGAGTAGGGCGTTCAACCCAAATCCAGTTGCTGCGAAATTGGCTTGAGACCAACGGATATGCAGTTTCAGATACTGGTCTGCGCCGCTCACCCATGACCTACCCCGGTTTAAGCGCCGCCAGGAGTGGACATACCATGGGTCGTCTGACCATGAACTTGTTCTACGCTACTGATTTCGCCGACCGATTGGAGAATCAGATCATTCCAGCACTCAAAGCCGGTTTTTTCGTCTTGTCTGATCGATACTTTTATTCCATTATGGCACGTGACATTGTCCGTGGGGCTGATCCTGATTGGGCCAATAAAATCTACAGTTTTGCTCTTAAGCCCGATCTGGTTTTCTACCTCAAGGCGGATATTCCCACATTAGTTTCTCGCCTGGTTCATGGAGACGGTTTTAATTACTGGGAGTCCGGCATGGATCTTCGCTGCAAAGACAACTTGTATGATAATTATTGCGACTATCAGTCAAAACTCATCAGCCAATTTGACCGGCTTTCCAAAGAATATGGTTTTATCGAAGTGGACGCTAACAATTCAGTCAACCATGTATTTGATGAACTTCGCCGTAAAATTAGGGATTTAATCATAATGGGATAATGTGTCCTTCAGCCCGCCTCATTAAGGAGGCTTGTTTGAAAGAGAAATTAGACATTGGCACTCAGGTTTTCATTGCGGGTAATTTATTAACCCACCTGCACGCATTTGAGGGCGAAATTGAGGGTGTAAGGCAGGGCAAAGAAATTGAAGCGGTTCATCGTATGCGGGTCGCTTCGCGTCGGCTTCGTTGTACGCTNNCATTATTCTCCGATTTTCTACCTCAGCACAAATCACAGGGCTGGCTAGAATATATTACCAGCATTTCTCAAGATCTTGGAGCAGTGCGCGACAATGATGTAAAAATTGAATATCTGCAAAATTTGTCTCTCACTTTACCAGATGAACGTTATAAACCGGGTATCAACAGACTTATCTTGCGCTTAAGCCAATCCAATAATAAATTCAAGCTCAATGTGATAAATGCTCTGGATAAGATTGAGGAACAGAAAATATTACAAAAACTGTCCAAAGTGTTAACTCAGTGGGAAAAACAAGAAGGCCAAACTTACCTATACACTCCAGCGTTGTACACACTGTCTTTTGAAGCAATCAGCAATCGTTTGAACCATTTCCTTTCTCTGGAAGAGTATATTTTTCAACCGGAAAATATAAAGGAAATTCACGAAATGCGTACCTCTGCTAAATGGCTGCGTTATACTTGTGAGATATTTGCCCCTATCTATTCAAACGGTTTGAAGACCCCGCTTCTTTCATTACGTCAAACCCAGGAGATTCTGGGAAATCTGCACGATTGTGATGCCTGGATTCAATATCTTCCCGAGTTTATGAAAAAAGAAGAAAAACGTTCTCTGGTATATTCTGGTAGTGTCAGATCTTACCGCAACCTGGTTCCCGGTTTTACTTACCTTTTGGAACAAAAGCAGCAGCAGCGTTTGTTACTCTACCAATCCTTTATTGAAATTTGGAAGCAATGGCGTTTAGAGAATGTCTGGGAGCTGCTGCGTCAAACAATTCACGAGCCTTTTTCGCAACTTGCTGTTCTGCCCGAAAATAATGATCCCTCGACCGTGGACCCAGCATGAAACCTAATGGTTTTATCAGATCTCAGATCGATCTGTTGGCTGATCAGGTATTCGCCCGGTCAGTTAAATAAAGATCAGATGTAGGTAACTGGTAATTTAAAGCACATCGTTTTTCAAAGTTTATCCTATTATCAATAGTTAGTATATGAAATGGTGAAATGAATGGTACTCAAAGAAAGTAACCTTAAAAATGTCAAAGCTGAGCTTGATAGTGCTATTTCGTACCAAATAGATGACCGGCTGCCAGCCGTCATTCATCTTGCTGAGAGTTGCAATTACGAAGTCGAACACACAAACCAGGTAACAAGGTTAGCGTTATGTTTATTCGATGAATTATCTTCCCTTCACAACCTCGGTCCTCGAGAACGTTTCTGGCTGCAATGTGCTGCCCTCTTACATGATATTGGTTGGATCGAAGGGCGCAAGGACCATCATAAAGTGGCATTGAAAATTATTCTTAGCACTCCGTTGTTACCTTTTGAAAGTAAAGAAAGATTGATCATCGGATCAGTGGCACGCTATCACCGCAAAGCATTGCCTGACCCCAGACATGATAATTTTGCGTCGCTTACTCCTGAAGAACAGCAAATCGTTCGCATTTTAGCTGCTTTACTTCGGGTAGCGGATGGGTTGGATTGCCTTCATCAAAACCGTGTCCGTGATCTCACCTGCAAAATAACCAAAAAGCGGGTTACCATGGTCTGCACGGTAAAGAAAGTGATTCCCAATGAAAGCCTGGTATCCTTGAAAAAAGCGGACCTTTTTGAATTAGTATTCCAGCGGGAACTAATTTTGGTTTATAAAAAGAGTCGTCATGACTAAGTTACCACGAAATGTCGCTTTTTTGGATATTGGTACTAACTCAATTCGCCTCCTCTTAGTTCGCATCGATAAAAATCATTCAATCACCACTCTTACCCAGCAAAAAGAAGTAGTGCGTTTGGGTGAAGATGAATTTATCGAACAGAAATTGCAGCCACCCGCCATGCAGCGCGCTGCCCTAGTCTGCCAAAAATTTTGTGAAATGGCTCGCTCACGCCTCGCCGATGAGATCATTGCTGTAGCAACCTCAGCTACACGTGAAGCCATAAATCAGCAAGAATTTATCGATATGTTAAAAGAAAAAGCCCATATTAAAGTTCTCCCTGTTTCTGGTGAAGAAGAAGCACGTTTGATCTATCTGGGGGTCGCAAGCGGATTGCATTTGGGAGAACATCAGGCGTTGTTCATAGATATTGGAGGTGGTTCAACAGAACTAATAGTTGGCAACCAACAACAATATCAGGAACTCGCATCTATGCGCATGGGCGCGATCCGCCTGGCAAGTGTGATCTCGCTGCCAAAGAAAAATGGTGTGGTAGATGTGCAAGACTACATGATGATTCGAAATACCATACAACCACAAATAAAACAGACCGTCCTTCTCTTCCAACCCTACCAATTGGATATGGCGATCGGTTCCTCCGGCACAATCATCAATCTGGCAGAGATCAGTTCAAGAATGTTTTACAAACGTCGTTTGCAACAAGATGATGTAATGACTGCAGAAGAGTTAAAAGCCACCATACAACTGCTGTGTTCCCGCGATCTTGAAGAAAGACGCCTGATTCCGGGGATCAACCCTGAACGGGCTGATATTATTTTCCCTGGCGCCGCGATTCTGGATGTGCTGATGGAAGAAATGCACTTGCCTTCTATTACGATCAGCCAGAGGGGATTGCGTGATGGGCTTTTAGTTGATTACCTCACTTATAATCAGCTTCAGATAACCTCGGACCAGCTTACAGTACGTGAACGCAGCGTTTTACAGTTGGCACGCACCGGCATGGTGGATGAAGTCCATGCTGAACAGGTACGCCGACTTTCTTTACAAATATTTGATAGCGCTGGGAAGATCGGGCTGCATCATCTCGACATCAAACAACGCGAATTGCTTGGTTACGCAGCTTTCTTGCATGATGTTGGCGCTTTCCTCAGCTATAACAACCATAATGCTCACAGTTACTATCTCATCCACAATGCCGAACTACTTGGATTCGACCAAACCGAAATCTCTGTTATGGCCAGCACGGCTTTTTATCACCGAAAAGGGCTACCCAACCGAAAACAACCCCAATTTTCCGATCTTGGTCCAACGGAACAGGAAGCAGTCAAAATAATGAGTATGTTCCTGCGGCTGGGCGAAAGTTTAGACCGTTCTCATAGGTCGGCAGTGACCAAAGTGACCTTATCCAAGAGTGGTGAAAAAAACATCCTTCTGGATATTGAAGCTAACAAAGATGATCAGCTCGAAATCTGGGGAGCAGAAAACCACAAAGCAGCATTTAAAAAAACCTTCGGTTTGAATTTGATCATTCGACAGGCAATTTTCAACTCAAAATAACCGATAATAAAAACTTTTCTGCCTTTATTATCTTCACGCCTTTAACTAAGTAGACGATCTTACTCGCCTTCTAATTGTTTGCGATATTGGTCCAAATTTTCAGCTTCAGGCGGATACTGCATATTTAATTTCTTTAACTCATCAACTACAAAATTGGATATTAATAAATTGCGATACCAATTATGGTTGGAGGGTATCACATACCAGGGGGCATAATCTGTGCTTGTAGCTGATATTGCTTCTTGGTAGGCTTTAATGTATTCCGGCCACACATTACGCTCAACTAAGTCTGCCGGGTTAAATTTCCAATGTTTTTCTGGCGTATCCAATCTTTCCAATAAGCGATTTTTTTGTTCGTCCCGGTCGATGTGCAAGAAAAATTTAAGAATTATCGTCCCGGTCTCGGTCAGCAGGCGCTCAAAATCATTGATCTGTTGGTAATGCTTGCGCCAATCACTTTCAGGCTCAAGGTTATGCACCCGGACCACCAAAACCTGTTCATAATGTGAGCGGTTGAATATGACTAATTCACCTTTGCCAGGCACCTGGTCATGCACTCGCCAAAGGAAATCGTGATCCATCTCTATCGCAGTCGGTACTTTAAAACTGGATACATTTACACCTTGAGGGTTTACACCATCAAACACGCTGCGGATGGTCCCATCTTTGCCAGCCGTATCCATGCCTTGCAGCACGATCAGAACTTTATGTTTATGTTCGGCGTAAAGGACTTCCTGCAGTTGATCTAATTCCAGGTGAAGGTCCGCCAATTTGGCGACTCCCTCATTCTTTTTTCCCCCCCAATCACCCAGATCATTTGGGTCAAAATCCTTTTCTAAATTCAGCTTCTGATTGAGCTTGATTCGATAGCGATCCATTTTATCTCCTGGTTAATCCTTATAAGGATTAAAACATAATTCATATTTTTATCAAGCCTTTAATGTCAAGTGAATGCTAATGACTTTAAACTGATATCCAATTTCAATAGGTGAATGCCATTATCGATATTTCATTCTTTTTTGGTCTTTTCAAACACCAAAGCTTTTTCAACTGGATGGACATCCTTTGTAATTTCGACCGGCATCGCAGGAGGTTGTGTGGAGATGTGTGCAGGGCTCAAATGCTTAATATCATTAAATGCCAGAAGTTCCGCATGGGTACCTTCGATTTTAAATCGCGTAATTGAACAATTACTGACGGTTGTGCGCCACCAACGCCAACGTTTTTCGGGAAAATACCACGATAGTGCTGCCGAGATCACCCCTGCATGAGCGACGACAGCAATTCGTTGATTTGGATGTTTCACTATGATTTCCAATAGAACTGCTGAAACGCGTTTCTCAACAGGCCAAAAGATGGGTTTACCCACACGCGCATCCAGATAATCTTCAATAGGATCTGATATCGAAAGGAGTTCCAAAAAGATCAAAGCAGGAATCTCGAAATAGCGAACTTCTTGAATCCCTATTTGCATTTCGGCTTCTTTTCCAATTTTTTCTCCAATGATCTTTGCGGTTTCTCGTGTGCGATGGAGAGGGCTGGCGTAAAAACCATCTACCTGATTTTTTGGATCATTAAGGAATTCACCAGTCTGTGCAGCTTGTTCCCTCCCCAGTTTAGTTAAAGGTGCGTGATAATAGTCGCCTTTTATGCGTACTGCATTTCCATGTCGGATAAGTAATAGTTCTGTTGCCATTGAATAAATCTCCCGATTTTGTGGAGCTAATCGTGTCTGACAGGAATACAAGCCATAATTTCAAACCGACAAAGTCATTTGGAAACAGGCGAAACAGGGCTAGGCAGTTTCTTTGACATTTTCTTGGGAGATTTTTCAGTCCCTTTACCCGGTTCAGGAGCAATCACCCTTAGTCCTCCAGGGAGCACTTTAATCCAGGCAGAACCTTTTCCAAGAATGATCCCTTCTGCAGCTATATCAAGTTTCGGAGTCGTCTTAATTTTAATTTTTCGTGCCCGATAACGTTGGATGCGTCCATCTGGAGTTGATCCCTCATTAGCCGATTTGAGGAAATAGTTGATCAAATCAGATTTGCTAAAACCAGGGTACACCGCAATATCCAAAAGTCCATCTTCCAACGAGGCATCTGGGGCTACCAGGTTTTTTACACCAGAAATGGGAGTATTAGCTACGGTAACTAACATCGTTTTAACCTCAATTTTACTTTCATCATCCAGCGTCAAATTTACGATGGGGGATGGATTAAATCGTAGAAAAGTCATCAACGCATCCTTGATTCCCCATAACTTTCCCTGAGGAACATCGCTAATTATCGGATAAAGAGTGGCTGTTAGGCCAACCGCAGACACCATAAAGAAATAGAATTTCTTTCTCTTTTTAGTGCTGATTTGGCCCAAATCCAGTTTGCGAATGTTGCCAGATGCGATCACAGCACAGGCTTCTTTCAAATCATCCGGGATTCCAAGGCTTCTGGCAATATCATTTTCTGTCCCGGCGGGAATAATTCCCAGACTCACTTTTGAACCGGCAATTCCTCGAATTACCGCGCCTATTGTACCATCCCCGCCCATAGCAATAACTACCTCGAAGCCATCCTTGACTGCCTGTTTTGNNCTTTTGCACATCCCCTGCGCCAGGATTGGCGATTAATTTAACTCGGATAGGTTCATTTTTTTTCGACATTTGTTTCTCCTTCCTAGATCTATCAGCTTGGTGGATGGACAGCAATTACTTTTTTCGTTCTGCTGCAGCCACTGGTTGGTGAACAAAAAAACGTGTTTTTCCCCAACGATAAAATTGTATATAAGCAGCGAGCATGAGGCTGCCGAGCAAATAAGCTCCAACCACGTCACTGGCCCAGTGTTCACC
>PMIV01000193.1 GCA_003158355.1 Anaerolineaceae bacterium | reverse complement strand
GCCGAGACTTTGAGCGGCAGAGACATATCCTGGCTGATCACACGAAAAACGTAAGTATATTGAAACTGCTGCGTCAGCATCAATCCCATCAGGGCCAAAACTGCCAGAGTAACCAATGGGAAAACAATAATGGCAGCCACCCTGGCTGAAGCGATAAAGGCGCCGGATTTGGCGCGCAAGCCGTAAATTGCCGTGACGAAAGCATAAATGCTGATCAAGAATGCCAGAAATAGGAATCCAAAACCAAGATAAGCGATCATGCTCTACCTGTCTGACCTGGATCAATCAACAAATTAATTCCCTTCATGATCCAGCCTGGGCTGGCAAAGAATCTTCATAACGTGAAGGGCATTTCAGCAATAATTCAGTAACATAAAAGACGTTATCACTGCCCAAAGAACCGGTCATGATCGCTTGAGCTTCGTCTTTTAGCAGATCGGGTTTCGAGCCGTGGTAACTGACTTTGAGGTGTTTTAATTTGGGGTCAATGGCAGCGCTATGCAGCACGGCGGCCAACCCGCCCATTTTCTCAATGGCAGCATTATCACCGGAGATATTGGCAACTTCAAAGGTCAAGAGATTCGCTGCCGCATCATACTGAATAGAGCTCCCAATAACAACCCCCGAAATGCGCACATTTTGGGTCTTTGTGCTGCCGTTGGTGAGAAGCTCGTCCACGGTAATATAGTATTGGGTATTTCCACGCAGGCTGGTAATTGCCAGGATCAACACTGCCGCAACGATCAATATGCCAGCAATAACAAACTTGGTTATTGAGGTCTTTTTTTTGGGTAATTTTTCGGAAACTTTCTGGGTTGATGGATCGATCAACAGACCCTCCGGTTAAACAGTAACAACAAACAAACCAAATAATATCAGTTAAATTCTGCCACAAAGAGATTAAGGCAAGGTGAGATTTAATAAGGATAAAAATTTTATAAAACAAAACCAATGTTTGAGAAAGGGGTTATTATTATTCGGCTATCCATATAAAGGCGGTTATTTTTCACGCTGGAACAAAGTGTCAGTGCCATCCACTGTGATGGTCAATTGGTCTTTATTAACTTTATACTTCATTGTCAGATCAGGGATTGTGCCATCTGTGCTCACTTTAACCACGAGCACATCGGGATCTTGCTCGGTATACTGCATGGTATACGAAGTCTCGTGCATGCTGATGACCACATTATTATTTGAATCGAACGCAAGCGAAATTTCAGAAACTGGCTCCAGCCAGGTACCCAGCAATGGATCTTTACTTCCGCACGCGCTCAGCAAAAAAACAAATACAAGGCTGACGGAAAAGAATAAAAAAAGTTTTTTTACTTTCATGAATAAATGAATACCCTTTTCTCCATCATATCACAGGAAAGTTTTTCAAAAAGATCACTTGAAAATGATCTATTTATTACAAAGGTAAAATATGACCTGCTTCCTATTTATCTTAATCCAATATTCGGTATACTTTAAAGACTGAAGAACTCAGGAGTTTCCATGAATAAAGTCGTTATCTTAACAGATTCCACCGCATACGTTCCACAGCAATATGTGGATTCTTTACCTATTCGTATCGTTCCATTATCGGTGATTTGGGATGGAAAAACCTACAGAGATGGCATTGATATGAAGGTGGAAGAGTTCTACACGCGCCTGGCCAAAAGCTCGACCCTGCCCACCACCAGCCAGGTCAGTGTCAATGCTTATCAAGAAATGTTCACAAAACTCTTGAATGAAGGCTACCAGGTGCTCACCCTGCCCATCTCTTCGGGTATTTCCGGGTCAGTCTATTCTGCCTTTCAGGCCAAAGAATCCTTCAAGAACGATCCAGTTGAAGTGATCGACACCAAGCTGGTTTCGATGGCGCTCACTTTTCAGGTGTTGACTGCTGCCAGAGCTGCGCAAGCTGGAGCCAGCCTGGAAGAGTGTAAAGCCCTGGCNNAAACCGATCCTCTCCATTCGCGATGGAAAGATCGATGCCGTCAAAAGCGCCATCACCTCGGCCAAAGCCATTGAAGCGATGGTCGGTCTGGTCGAGAAAGACATTGCCGGCCGAACCCCGGTACGCCTTTCAGTATTTCACTGCAACGTACCCGAGCTTGCCCAAATCTTGCTGGATCGTTTGGTCAAACAGTTCCATCCGGAAGAAGCCATCATGAGCTGGGTCAGCCCCGTTGTTGGCAGCCATGTCGGCCCGGGCACCATCAGTATCGCCTACCAAGCCGGTCTATAAAGTCATCTGCACATTAATAAGGTCTTGCTCAACCGGGCAAGACCTTTTTTTATATTTCACATATAATAGAAAAGCATCATTCTGAAATTAAGTCCACCAGGCAATTGCGAGGAGAAATTACATGCCAGAAGCGACCTATCATTTTCCAAAAGGGTTTTTGTGGGGAACTGCCACGGCAGCGCACCAGATGGAAGGACAAAACATTAATAACAACTGGGCAGAGTGGGAAAACCAACCCGGACGCATCGTTGAAGGTCAAAAAGCCGGCCTGGCCGCCGATTGGTGGGGCGGCCGTTGGCAGGAAGATTTGCAGCGCGCCTATGACAGCGGGCAAAATGCTCACCGTCTCTCCATTGAATGGAGCCGCATCCAACCCGAAGCTGACCGTTGGGATGATAAAGCGCTGCAAGTTTACGTAGAGATGGTGCGCTGGCTGGTCAACCACAAAATGACCCCGCTGGTGACCCTGCACCACTTTACCGATCCGCTCTGGCTCGTGGAAACCGGTGGCTGGGAAAATGGAGCCACTCCGGCGCTGTTCGAAAAGTTCGTGCGCCATGTAATCCCTGCCCTCAAGGATTATGTTAACCTGTGGGTGACCATCAACGAACCCAATGTCTACATCATGAGCGGCTGGGTGGGCGGACCCTTCCCCCCCGGTAAAAACAATCTGGGACTGGCTGCCAAAGTAGTGGTAAATATGATCAAAGGCCATGCCTTCGCTTACAAAGCGATCCATGAATTGCAGCCTGAGGCGCAAGTAGGCATTGCCATAAACTACCGCAGTCTCAAAGCCGCGCGCTCCTGGTTCCTGCTGGATCATATCCCCACCAAGATCCAAAATCAACTTTACAACAATTCATTTACCGACACCCTGGTGGACGGCAAGCTCAACCTGGTATTTAAAAAAGTAAACATCCCCGAAGCCGCCCATACTCAGGACTTTATCGGGGTAAATTACTATTCCCGCGACCTGGTTAAATTCAACTTATTCAACCCCGGAGAGATGTTCGGTTCGCGCTTCTATCCCAAAGACGCTCCCCTGAGTGCGACGGGGTTTATTGCTGATGTCCCCGAAGGCATGTTCGACGCCTTAAAATGGGCACACCGCTATAACATCCCCATCATCGTTACCGAGAACGGCGTGGAAGACAACAAAGATATACTCCGCCCGCGTTACACCATTGAGCATCTGCACCAGATCTGGCGCGCGGTGAATTTCAACTGGCGCATCAAGGGGTATTTCCACTGGAGCCTGGTGGACAATTTTGAGTGGGAACGCGGCTGGACTCAGCGGTTCGGTTTGTGGGGGCTCGACGTGGAAACCCAAAAGCGCATCCGCCGCCCCAGCGTGGATCTATATGAAGCCATCTGCAAAGAAAATGGCATTTCCAGCGAGATCGTAGAGCGCTTTGCACCTGAGATCCGGGAGAAGCTTTTCCCGGGAATATAAAAATATCGACAAATAATGAGTCGTTTTTCAAAAGCAGCATCCTTATTTTCGGTTATTTCATTTTGGATTAATTTTGGCAAGCTGCGGTTTAAGGTATAATCTGCTTATCCCGTCTGGCTAAATCATCATAGTCGTTGAAAAAAACCGGATGGGTGAAATATGTTTGTCTATCAAACCAAAGAAATTACCAAGTGAGTGATTATGACAAAAATAATTCGTGAATACCCCAATTCCTTCAATCTGCCGCGCAGAGTGGAAGGGTTGAGCAAGATAGCCCAAAACATCTGGTGGATCTGGAATCCACCAGCGCAGCGCTTATTCCAATTCATCGATCCGCTTCTATGGGACGCGGTGAACCACAACCCGATCTCTTTCTTGCACAAAATGGACCGCACCCGGCTCAATGCAGCCATGAACGACCAGGTTTACCTGGACCAATATGATAAAACACTAAAAGCCCTTGAAGCTTATCTCCAGGAAGAAAACACCTGGTTTAAAACCACTTACCCCAAGCTGGTGGATAAGCAGATCGCTTACTTCTCTTTTGAGTTTGGCCTGCACGAATCCATGCCTTTTTATGCGGGGGGTCTGGGCATTCTCTCCGGCGATCATCTCAAAGAAGCTTCTGATCTGGGCATGCCGTTGACGGCTGTCGGCTTCATTTATTCTCAGGGATATTTCGTGCAGCACATTACAGAAGATGGCTGGCAAGAAACCCGTGTGAAGATCACCGACTTCAAAGAAGTCCCGATCATTGCCCTGTTGGATGAAAATCGCAGCCCTCTTACAATCTCGGTCGAACTGCCCGGACGCAGTGTTTTTGCGCGCATCTGGGAGATGGAAGTCGGCAGGGTTCACTTGTTCCTGCTGGACACGGATATTGAAGAAAACTCACCCACCGACCGCCAGTTGACTGCCCGCCTTTACAGCAGCGATCTGGAAGTACGCATCTCTCAGGAAATCTTGCTGGGAGTAGGCGGCGCCCGCGCTTTGGCGCTTTTGGGTTATACCCCCGTCGTCTGGCACATGAATGAAGGCCATTCAGCCTTCCTGGCCGTAGAACGCATCCGTGAATTGAAAAAGACCGGCCTCACTTTTGACCAGGCTGCCGAGAAAGTCCGCACCGGCGACGTTTTTACCACCCACACCCCAGTCCCAGCCGGGAACGATATGTTCCCCCTGTGGCTGATCGACAAATACTTCAGCCAGGTTTGGACCGAGTTGGAGATCACCCGCGATCAATTCATCGATCTGGGGAAACAGACCCAGCCCTGGGGAGATACCTTTGTGATGCCGGTACTGGCGCTGCACCTTTCTGAGCGCGCCAATGCCGTCTCTGAATTGCACGGCCATGTCTCCAAAAAAATGTGGAATTTCCTGTGGCCCAATGTCAAAGAAGAGAATGTTCCCATCGGATATGTCACCAACGGTGTTCACACTCGTTCC
This sequence comes from Anaerolineaceae bacterium, assembly GCA_003158355.1. Taxonomy (GTDB): domain Bacteria; phylum Chloroflexota; class Anaerolineae; order Anaerolineales; family Anaerolineaceae; genus UBA6107. Next base: position 6,323 of record PMIV01000193.1, on the reverse strand, counting down.
TGGCTGGCCCGGCGCATGGGATTGCTTTTCGATCAATACATGGGTCCGGATTGGAGCGACCACCTGGATGACCCGGCTTTCTGGGAAGGCATCAAAAATATCCCGGATGAAGATCTATGGGCCGTGCGCCGCCACCTCAAGAACAAACTGGTCAACTTTGCCAACGAACGCACCCGCCAAACCTGGCTCAACGGGGTTGTCACTCCCAGCCAGGCCATTGCCGGCGGCGTTTTCCTCGAGCCCTATTCANNTTAATGCGCATTATCACCAACCCTTACCGGCCGGTGCAGATCATCTTTGCCGGCAAGGCTCACCCCGCCGATGAACCTGGCAAATTATTAATCCAGCAGGTCTACCGGGCCGTGAAAGACAACCGCAGCGGCGGCCGTTTGGTCTTCCTCGAAGATTACGACATGAATATCGCCCGCTACATGGTGCAGGGAGTGGATATTTGGATGAACACACCGCGCCGGCCCAATGAAGCTTCGGGTACCTCCGGCATGAAAGCAGCCCTCAACGGCGCGTTGAACTTTTCGATCCTCGACGGCTGGTGGCGTGAAGGCTACAACGGTAAAAACGGCTGGTCGATCGGCTCTGAAAAGGAATACACGGATACTGACCAGCAGGACTATGATGATTCCCAAAGCATTTACGAGAGTCTGGAAAAAGAGATCATCCCGCTGTTTTATGAACGGGATAGTAAAAAGGTTCCGGTTGAATGGCTGAAATTCGTCAAAGAGTCGTTACGCACCCTCACCCCGCAATTCAGCCTTCAGCGCATGTTAAAAGAATATATGACCGATTATTATCTTCCGGCCATTCAAGAACAGAAAGTGAAGTAAATTAATATGTTTTCAGCAGCTTATTGGACTGATCCACACGCTTACTTATTCGCATTGCTGATCTTCTGCCTGCGAATTTGTGATATGTCGATGGATACCCTGCGGGTGTTGTTCGTTGTCCGCGGCAAGAAACTTCCGGTCTGGATCCTGGGCTTTTTGCAATCGATCATTTTCGTGGTCGCGATCAGCTCGGTACTCACCGGCGAAAGAAACTATCTCAACATTCTGGGCTATGCCGCCGGCTTTGCCACTGGCAATATCGTGGGCATGCTCATCGAAAGCAAACTGGCTATTGGCCATGTGCTGGTGACCATCATCAGCTCCACCCGCGGCTCTTCGATCGCCGAAAAGCTACGCGCCTCCGGTTACGCCGTCACTGAGATCGCCGGCCGCGGCATGAACGGTACCGTCTTTGAACTGCACGCCTCCATCCTGCGCAAAGATGCGGACCATGTCGAAACGATCGTGCTCGAAGCCGATCCGCAGGCCTTTGTCACCGCAGAAGATGTCCGCCCGGTACGGCGCGGGTTCTGGCGCGCGTAACCCGAAACAATTTGCATAAAAAAACCTGATGAAAATGTTCATCAGGTTTTTTGTTTATTCGTTGGGTGTCGGACGCTGTGATTTGGGTTTGCTGCGCTCGGCGCTGCGTATCTTGCGGGACGGGTTCGTCGTCTTGCCTGCGTTTGGGCTGAGCAAAAGAGACAGCCTCGCCAGCGCGTTTTCGTCATATTCACAACGACCGCAAATATCACATACCCATGCCGGGAAGTCCGGAACGGTGATCAATTCATCGCCAAGCCAGGTGTAATAGGCAATATATTCGCGGTGCATATGCCCTGCCTGACATTCACTGCACGGGATCACTGGGTCAATTTGGGATGTTGTTTTCTCTTCCATATTCTCTACCTAAACCACTCAATAACCGGTTCTATCTTAACATTACCATAGAATACAAATTTTATCGAATAAATTTCGTTAGAATTTTATTTGTATGGATTGCCCATACTTTGGATGGCATTGAACGGCCAGTAGACGAATAAGGCCCTGCCAACCACATCGGTAAGCGGCACATATCCCCAAACATGGGAATCTGAAGATTGATCGCGGTTATCCCCCAGAACGAACAAAGCATCCTTGGGTACGACCCAATCGCCGTCATAGTTCGGTGCTTGCTTGATGTAATTCTCTTTCAGCACACTTCCGTTCACAGACACCTGTCCGTTGTGGATGGATACGGTTTCTCCAGGAGTGCCAATGATGCGCTTGATGAAGTCCTCTTTTACATTGAGGGGATCATGGAAAGTGATCACATCACCGGTGTGATAATCGCCGAATTTATAAGCCATCTTGTTCACTACCAGCAGGTCCCCCGGCATAAGGGTGGTTTCCATGGAGATATTATCCACACGCACCCGGGCAAAGACAGCGTCGATGGCAAAATATAAAAGCAAGGCTAAGAGCAGGGTTTGAACAATTTCCCATACATCATGCCAGAAGGTATCTTTTTTCGGTGTTTCATTTTCTTGCGGTGTGATCGATGTCGCTTGCTGCAATCTTCCCTCCTGCTGTGATCTTACTCGTGCCGCGGTTTTAAAACCAGATGGATTGGCGTACCGGTAAACGGATATTCTTTACGGATCTGGTTTTCAAGAAAACGCAGATAGGAAAAATGCGCCAGTTTCGGGTTGTTACAGTAGATCATAAAGGTGGGCGGGTCCGTACGTACCTGGGTACCATAAAATAATTTGAGTGGGTTGCCGGTACGAGAGGTGGGCGCGTGAATGTCTTGTGCAGCCTGGATCAGGCGATTTAGCGCGCCGGTGGTCACACGAGCCAGACGCTCTTCCTGAACCTTGAGCGCCAGCGGCATAACCTGTTCCACCCGCTGCCCGGTCTTGGCAGAAATGAAAATGATGGGCACATAATCGACAAAATTGAGGTCGGCGCGGATCTTATCGGTATAGGTCTGCATGGTGTAATTGTCTTTTTCGATGGCATCCCATTTGTTCACGATCACTACCGCACTCTTCCAGGCGTCTTTAATGTACCCGGCAATATGCGCGTCCTGCGCCGAAATACCGTCCACGGCATCGATCATGAGCAAAGCCACATCGCAGCGTTCGATGGAGCGCATCGAGCGCACCACGCTGTACTTTTCCACGCCGGGGTCGATATGGCCGCGGCGGCGGATACCCGCTGTATCGATGAGGGTCACCGCAATGCCATCGACATCGATCTTCGTATCCACTGAGTCGCGGGTCGTGCCGGCAATTGGGCTGACAATGGCCCGTTCTTCACCGGCCAAACGGTTCAACAGGCTCGATTTACCCACGTTCGGTTTGCCAACAATGGCAATTTTGACCGAATCTTCTTCGATTTCCGGTTCCTGCTTTGGCAAGATTGCCACAACAGCATCCAAAAGATCACCTGTGCCCGTACCATGCACGGCTGAGATCGCGTAAGGGTCACCCAGACCTAATTCATAAAACTCATTGACCCATCCCCGTTGTTTGGCGCTGTCTGCTTTGTTCACCACCAAAAAGAGCGGGGGATAAGGCTTGCCGTCCACCATGCGCTGATTCTTGCGCAGGATCTCGGCCACTTCTTTATCTGCCGGGGTAACGCCGCTGATGGCGTCGGTGAGGAATAACACCAGGTCCGCTTCTTCCACAGCCAGCACGGCCTGTGAGCGGATCTCACGAATAAAATCTGCCGAGCCGGTCGAAAGCGGTTCTTTTCTGCTGTTCGCAGATGGGTCGATGCCGCCGGTATCTACAACGTCAAATTCCACCCCGGTCCACTCGCCTTCGCCGAAAAGGCGGTCTCGAGTCGTGCCGGGGGTATCATCTACAATAGCCAACATTTCACCGCACAAGCGATTGAAAAGGGTACTTTTCCCAACATTGGGTCGGCCAACCAGAGCAACTACAGGTTTGGTCATGTCACACACTTTCCCTTCTGTAAACCTCAATTTTACCTTAAATAAAGGCAAAAAGAATTCGTGTATCTGAAACGCTGATGAGAGAACGGAATTATTATCTCTGGTACGGGCGTATGGCCTGCGCCAGCTTCATCACCCGCAAAATTACCTATTTTCTGGCCACAGCGAATCCTTCCCCCAGTTGGCCGGATTATTCTCGATGTACGCCTCGATGTTCAAATATTCTTTTTCGCTTTGGATGATATGCTCGTAATAATTGCGCTGCCAGACGAGTGCAGCGGGCGTGTTGCGCATTTGATTGATCTCTTTTGTAACCGCGGATTTAAATGACCGAACAATCGTTGGAATTGATCCTAGAACGGGTTTGCCAAATTTTTCAATTTTTTGTATTTCGTCGGTAGGGGCACGCCTGCACCTGCAGCACGCGCAGGCGGCGCGCCGTGCCCCTACATGGATCACCAATAATGTCGTTGGATTGTGCCCGTACCGTTGAATTGGAATGATCTTCGCCGTTTTGAATATCCGCCATCCCTTTATTTGCATCATCGGAATCCAAAATATGCACGATCGCATGGAAATGGTTGGGCATGATCACATATGCGCCCAATTCGATTTCCGTGCGGATCTCCGCTGATTTTTGCCATTCGCTGTCAACGATCCTGCCGAATGCGTTTAATTGCATTTCATCATTGACGATCTCGCCAAATAAATATTCGCGTTCGTGGGTGCATATGGTGATGAAATATTCGCCCGCCTGGGAATAATCGTATCCGGGCAAACGGATGGAGCGGCGCTGATGTTGGGAAGATATGGACATGGATAAATTAACTATTAAAATTTATTTGAAATCAAATAAAAGCACCAGAGAATTTTATCTCTGGCGCGAGTAGAACCCAGGATCCGGATTTCACGGATCATTTTAGGGTGTGGGCGGACCTGCCCCCCCTTGCGAGGGCCGCCGCCGGAAATTCTTTTTAACTCCATGTTAACTAAAAAAGCGCCGGATAATCATCCGACACTCTTCTGCGAGGTGGGCGGTATAGGACTCGAACCTACGACCTTTGCGATGTCAACGCAACGCTCTAACCAACTGAGCTAACCGCCCAAGTGGACTTATTATAGCGGTACTTTTTTTATCTGACAATGGTAAAAGACAAATTCTGGAACAATAAAAAGCTGATTGATGCCAAATCGCGAAAGTTTCTCCCCTGGCTGCAATGTCAACGCAACGCTCTATCCCCCTGCGGGGGACAGGCCCACCCGATCCAACCGTCCAAGTGAACTTATTACTGTGGTACTTTTTTTATCCGACAATGGTTGGAGGCAAAGAATTTGTGACACTATAAAAAGCCAGGAGCTTCATCAGCTCCCGGCCTAAACTTACTGGATGTTCACCACTCCTGCCCATAGCACCGTGAACTTCGGCTGCGGGCTGTCCTCATCCGGCGGTGAAAGATGCCCGATGGCAATGATCGCCTTCTGACCCGACTCAAACCCGCTGAACGGTTCAGACCCGTACATAGCCACCAGGTTGCCGGCAGTGATCGGATACTCGTTGATTCCTTCTTCATACGCCATCGCATAGAACTGGGCTTTGCCGAGGATCATTTGGATGATATTAGGGCCGCGGATTCCCAGATCCTCCGGGATCACAAATTCGTATCCCTGGGTCGAAAGAATGAATCCCTGATGTGTGGAGATCGAATATTCCGAGGGTTCGGTTTCGCCAATGATCGTGTTTTGCCAGTGGGCACGATCCACCACCAGAACGGGCAGTTCTAACTGGGGAGTGACTGAAGACATGGCTTTATTCCGTCGACTTCTTCGTAAAAGAGCGCAGCAGCATGAACACACCCATCAACAGCATGATGCCTGCCCCCACGTACTTGAGGGTCGTATCGCCAAAGAGTGCCGCGAACACCGCAAAGATCGCCAGACTGATCAGCGCCATCCAAATTCCTACCAACATGCCGCCGCGTCTCCATTTGCCCGCCCAGGCAGCCACCGCCATTCCCAGCCCAACGCCGGCCGGGATCAGGATCCAGGCATAAGCCCAAACGATCCAAATACCGGTGAGGGTGTTGAAAAGGAAGATCAGCCCCAATACAAAAGTGATGGTCCCTGGAATATACAGGGCGGCCAATTCCTTGCGGGAATCCGGCCATGCCAACCCCGGTAGAAAGAAAGCAAATGCAATCACAAAAAAGATCACCGGCCAGGTTTTTGTCAACGTGATGCCAGGGATCAAATTGAGGCAAATAAACAACAGACCAAGCAGGACCAAGCCGATTCCTGCAATAAGCGATCCACGATTCGTTTTATTCATTCGGTCATCCTTTCTCTTCTTTAGGCATATTATAGAGCAAATTTTAAATTATCATTCCAAAAACTACCCCTTAGGTATTTTCGTTGCTCTTGCCCCTGCTATAAGCCGATGCTATAATTTTGGAGTACGCCCCGGTGGCTCAATGGACAAAGCAAAGCACTCCTAACGCTTAGATTGAGAGTTCGATTCTCTCCCGGGGCACAAGTTTTTT
>PMIV01000069.1 GCA_003158355.1 Anaerolineaceae bacterium | reverse complement strand
CGGCCAAAGCTGACTGAAAACGATTGCCGCCAATTTCTCTGCCGATGCAATAAATGCCCAGCCCGGTGAAAAGGACAGAAAAAAATTGTAAGAAAGCGGCGAATAGATCGGTACCGTGTAAAAGGATCGTCCAGAGCACGATGATCTGCGCGTTGTACGGATAGATCACCTGTCTCTCGATAATGCTGTTCCACGGGGTGAAAGAGCCGTGCTGCAGCCAGTAACCCACCCGTACCAGGTGAACGACCATGCTGTCATTATTGTTGGGCGGAACCGCCAGGATCAGGTAGACCAGTGTACAGTAACCGGCAAAGACCGCAATTCCCAACAGGATCAGGCTGATCTTTTGGATCACCCTCAAACTGTGCCAGTCGGGGCGCTCCACCTGGAACGAAAACAAAACCGGATGCTTGCCAAGGAACCAGGCACCCCAGGCTATTAAAAGGATTGTGGTTTGTATTCCAAACCATAATCCTTTGTTATCAAGCTGCTGGAGCAACCCAAGCATGTTACCGGTGAGAATAATTTCTGCAAAGAAGACGATGAAAAAAGCGCATACATATCTGGGAAGCTGCTTTATCCTTAACAAGGATAGAACAGGAATCGCCGTGAGTATGTAAAGTATTGCAGAAATCAATAAAACCATACCGAATTCCTCAATCCAGATTTTTACTCCAGCGTTTTTCTTTCTGTTCGTCGCTCATATCCAGGCCGAGAGTTCCGCCAGGGTTCATAATGAAGTTGGGGTCAAAATGTTCTTTCAAACTACGGATGACATCCATTTGTGCACTGCCGATTTGTCCTTCGAGCCAGGGAGAAGTTTGCTTCCCCACACCGTGATGGTGGCTCATGGCTGCACCGCTTTTTTGGATCGCTTCAAGGATACCATATTGTAAATCTAGATACTCTTTAATGGTATTAATTTTTGCGATAAAGATAAAGTAAAGGTTGCCGCCCTGTGGATAGGCGTGGGAGAGATGGGTCATGCACACGGTTTGTGGACGTTCCTTGATAAAAGCACGCACTGATTTGTGCACTTCTTCCATCTGGGACCAGCTTACAGCACATTCCAATGTATCGATGAGGATGCCGAAGTCTTGCAAGTCTTCACGCATGTAAGGGTCGCGGAAACGTCCCTTCTCCCAGTTGCTGGTGACCGGAGCAAAGGAAAGATCAAATGCGCCGTGTTTCAGGGCAATCTGGCGGATCTTGGCATTGACATGCGCCGAGAATCCTCTCTCGCCTTCGGTATGGCCGAGCAGCAAACATTTTTGCATGCGTTTGTAACCCAACAACTTCAAGAAAGAATCCGCGATCGTACCTTCGATGTGATACAGCTTCATGGCAACGTCAGTCTCCTCGGGGTCCGAGAGACGGAAGGCAGAGGGGAAACCAAATTCACTTTGCATGATCTCGCGGCAGGCTTCGCGGGCATCCTGCCAGTTCTTGAACATGTAGCTGTAGCGGCAGCGGTTCTTCGGCAGGTAACGCCCCAGTTTGAGAGTGACATTGGTCAAAATACCAAAGGTACCTTCGCTGCCCATCATGATCTGATCAAAATCCGGGCCGGTGGCGCAGCGGGGAATTTCTTGCGTCTTGAAAACACCCAGGGGAGTCACATATTCTTGAGCGATCACCAGGTCTTCAATTTTGCCNNCAGGTGTAACGGCGTTTGGCCCCCAGTTTTTCGGGAGCATGGTTGAGCAGGTCTTCCAAAGCCGGGCCAGACATGCCGGCTTCAACGGTGATGGTCTGATCCACTTCATTGAAGCGCACCACTTTGTTCATGTGTATGCTCATATCAATGGAGATACCGCCCTTAACCGCTTCAGTTCCGCGCGTAACACTGGAGCCGCCGCCGTAAACATACATGGCGATCTTATTTTCATTGCAATAAGCCACTAACTGCTCAATTTCAGCCTGGCTGCGCGGAGCAACCACCACATCGGCAATATTTTCCACAATATGCTTGCGCAGGCGTAAGGCATCGATCATTCCGCCGCCGTAAGAACGATCGATGCGGGCATAGGTGTCGGTGCGCACGTTATCGCTGCCGCAAAGCTCGATGAATTTATTCAGATGGCGGATGTCCAGAGTGACCGGCACGTCGATTTCCACTTTATCCAATGCCAGGTCTTCGGGAACCATCATATCCGTGGGGGACATTTTAAAAGTATCCAACATCAAGCGAACCAACCCACTGTTGGGATGCTTGAATTCAGCGGGAGCGCCCCACTTAAAAATGGACCGGTAGGTACCATCGGGGACGCGTTGTTCGTACCAGGCGGGTGTGCATTTCGTTTTTTTAGACATGAGATCCTCCTTTTATTTTTCCAGACCGGTGGGTTCCGGGCTGTAGTAAGCATGATAGATTTTTTTGTATCGTTCCACTTCAGTATTCCAGCGAGAATCGCTCCAGCCCAATTCTGGTTGGGCGATGGAACGGATCTTTTCGATCTGAGGAATGGCACCTTCAGGCAGAAGCATTCCCACCCGCACGCGCCGCAGCAGCAGATCATCCAGGTGCAAGATGCCGCCGCAGCGAGCCGCCCAGCGAACCTCAGCCCACAAATTTGGCAGCGGAGCAATATGTTCGAGCTCACCCGCTTGGGCAGCCGCGATCAGCGCTTCTGTTTCGCTGCTGTAACGGCCCATCAGGTAAGTCCAATCCTTGAGGCTCATTCCCACAGGCGGATTCGCTTTAGGCAGCGGATTAAAGTAGCGCACCCGGCGTGAGAAATCAGGATGACCTGGAAGCGCAGCCGCAGCCATCTGCAGGGCCTGTTCCGCCATGATGCGGAACGTGGTCATTTTGCCGCCGGTCACGGTAATGAGACCGGCTTCTTCCCAGACCACATGAGCTCGGCTTTCTTTGGATGGATCAGCCTCCCCGATGCTGATAATAGGCCGCAGTCCGGCGAAAGAAGAAAGAACATCCGCGCGGGTCAGATTGGCCGTACCAAAGGTGGCGTTGCCTGCTTCGAGAATATAATCGATCTCGTCAGAATGCGCGTACGGTTCATGCGCACCCGGCGTCATTTTATTGTCTAGATCAGTGGTACCGATCATCGTCACCCCTTCCCAGGGGATGCCAAACATGGCGCGGTGATCGCGCGGGTGCAGCAAAGTAACTGCATGCGGAATGGGTAAGCGCTCCTGTTTGAAAATCAAATGTGACCCTCGCAGCGGACGGATACGCGGTTCAGCACCCACCTGCACACGCAGATCGTCGCTCCAGGGGCCGGCAGCGTTGATCACGACTTTGGCTTTGATCTCGGCAGTGTGCTCCGCTTCACCTGAGGTATCAGAAACCACCGCTCCACAGACGTGTCCGTCCGCAGTGCGCAGTAATTTACCTGCACGGGCATAATTGAGTGCGGTGCCCCCGGCCATCACTGCTTCGCGTAAAATGTGGTGCACCACATGCGCGTCATCCATCTCGGCATCGTAATACAAATACCCGCTTTCAAGGCCGTCAGAGCGAAGCTGCGGGCACGATTCCAGCATTTTTTCTTTGGAATAATAACTGTGCTGCCATTTGGGTGCCATCAGATCGTAGATCACCACACCCACTCCAAACATCTTTTTCGTGTTGGCTTCAATGAAATTGGGCATCAAAAATCCCAGTGGAGTGACCAGATCTTTGGCTTCACGCAGCAGCCATTCGCGTTCGCGCACCGATTCATGCGTCACACTCCATTGGCCATTTTTTAAATAACGAAAGCCGCCGTGAACCAGCTTGGATGAACGGCTGGAGGTTCCGCCTGCGAAATCGCCGGCATCTATAAGAAGGGTTTTCATACCGGCAGCAACAGCTCTTCTAAATACACCAGCCCCGGTAATGCCTCCCCCGACAATTAAGAGATCCCAGTCTTGATCGATCTCTTGCCAGATTGTTTCTCTCCAACCGTTTTGCCACATAAGGAACTCCTCAAAGTAAAATGATGACTTTTATTAATGTTTTGCGGTCTTTTCAGCAACTTCCCAAAAATGGATACTATCCAACATCACTTCCCGGGTGATCACTTCAGCGCGCGCCGGTTCATTGGCACGAGCTGCTTCGAGCAATTTTTGGTAAAACAAGCGCGAATGGCTCTGCGCTTCAGGGTTGACAAAATAGATCTGTGCCATGTTGCGGTACAGATCACCAAAACCGTTGAAAATTAAAGTAAAAATGGGGTTTCCCGAAAGCTGCGTAAAACGTAAATGCAGCTCAAGATCATTATCGACGAAAGAATCTTTGCCATCGGGTAAATTTTGCAGTGTCTGCAAAAATTCTGTTACTTCGGGCAGCGCATTCTCAAAAGCCTGCCGGGTATACGTCGGCGCCATTAGCAGCCGAATTTGCAAAAGATTCACAACAAAAGACGGATAAACTTCTTTTTGGTAACGGGCAATTGCCCCCAAAATAGTGAGGTTACCTTCACGCCAGTAATCACGCACCCGGGTGGTTTTGCCGTGGTGAATTTCCAGCCAGCCGTCACGCGAAAGCCGCTGCAGCGTTTCGCGCAAAGTAGGTCTCGTGACCCCCAGCATTTCTGCCAGTTCTCTTTCGGGGGGTAAAAACGAATTAACCGGAAAGGAACCATCCAGAATTGCATCTACCAGCCGTCTTTCAGCCAGTTCAGCAGGTTTCAATTGCGCATCCCATTGCACCATGGCAACACTCCTTGAGGAGAATTAATTATTGGTAAGAGGTCTGACCAGTTTAAATCATTGTACCCAAATTCAAAACCATTTTCAATATGCCTTTTGACCTACGTTTCCCGTAAATTAATTAGAATGTCATAAACCGCAGACATCGCTCCCCCTAATAACTGACACCCGCTCTACCTTTTGACACATGCGAAACTTTTTAAATTTGTGTAAACTTGCTTCAATACTTTTTAGGAGTGAATAAATGGAAGGTAAGAAAAAGAACGTTAAAGAAATCGTTGGAGAAGTACTTTCTCAATTGTTGAATGTCCCAGTTTTGTCGGGCGCGTTGGTGACTTATCTGTATTTCCGCCTCCCGGCAGGCGAGCCGAATGCTTTATCCGGTTATGTATGGGTGATGCTCTTTCTGTGCATTATTCCATTGTTCAGTCTGTTCTTCTATATTCCTAAAAAGGGAGAAGAAAGACCGCAGACTTTGCACCGCCAACGCGTG
>PMIV01000029.1 GCA_003158355.1 Anaerolineaceae bacterium | reverse complement strand
ATGGATCCGCTAATGGTGAAGAGCGGGAATTGGATCTGGGAAATCCCCGGTGCTTATTTTGGGATACCCATCCAGAATTTCTGGGGTTGGTGGCTGACCACCTTTGTCACCTTTGGCGCATTTTTATTAATCTGGCCAACGCAGTTGGATTCGAGACCCGCGGAAAAGGTTGCCAATGCCCGTTGGGACCGCTGGGTCTTTCTCAGCTACCTGGTTATCGGGTTGGGAACCGGGGTTGCCGTTGTAGTGGAAGGACTTTCCGGTTCGGCGTTGGTGGGGCTGTTCGCCATGGCTCCCTGGCTGCTGCTGTCGTGGTGGAAGACCGCGGCAGCGATCGATCCGACGCGAATGGAATGATGTGTTACTTTTTTCATTTGGTCATGCTTAAAATATATTCTGAATAACTCAGTAAAAAACGACCTACTTTATTCTTTTTTGGAGATTGACATGCCGTTAAACTTTGCCCGTTTGAGATCAGATGCTCTTGCACCGATGCGTAATCACCCCCAGGATGCCGGAGTGGATATCTATTCCGTAGAAGATGTTCGTATCTGGCCGTTCAGCTACCGCAACGTGCACACCGGCATTACTATGGAGATCGATAACGGCACCATGCTGCTGGTACGCCCCAAAGGCCGTAATAATCACCTGGTCGGGGCAGGAGTGATCGACGCGGGTTATCAGGGAGAGATCGTCATTAAAATTGTTAATTACTCCTGGAAACCGCTGCGTATCAACAAGGGCATGGCAATTGCCCAATTGGTGCAGCTCCCGGTGATCTGCGAAGCTGTAAACGAGCTGGATCTCGCCGAGATCCACCAGCAGGCCAGCGCCCGCGGAGCCAGCGGTGGCATTCACCACACCTGATCTGGATTAATGCGCGACAGAATATTCAGAGGCCGAAATTCTTATCAGAACTCCGGCCTTTTTTTACAATCCTATATTTTCAACAGGAAAAATCAATGAAACAGAACCACCTTTTAGTTCTTTGCTTTGCACTGCCAATTCAAAAATCTCTCTCTGATCTAAAAGGGAAACAGCCATACGGCCATCGATACAGGTAGAAAACACCTGTTTATTTCTATATTATGTATTTCAAATTACAAAAATGTATACTCAATTTAGAAGAATGGTTATTATAATGATGTTACTCAAATTGAAAATCTAGGGGAATTATGGCTAAGAAAATTCAATACCTTTTATTGTTGGGAATGATCTTCCTTCTTGCGGGTTGTATACCCACTTCTGTGAATCCAACAATTCAGCTTACTTTGGCACCGGTGGTAGTTACGAATACTCCTATTCCACTGATAGTCTACATCACGCCCACGCCTTTTGCTCCTGCAGGTTCAGGCTCTGTGGTAAACCCGACACCTGTTGCACCTTATTCCTCTCCGACACCTGTCCTTTCTAATGCTTCGCTCACTGTTACCCAGGTGGAAGATATTGGCGGCGGACGCGCCATCGTGCATTGGACCACCTCCGGTGATTTTCCGTCCGGTTATATTATCGTATGGTCGTCAACCAACCAGAGCCCCACTTACCCGACCGATCTAAATAATTATACGAGCGATCCCTCCTCACGTTCTGCAATGATCACCGCTCAAATGGGTAATACCTATTATCTGCGTATTTGTCGTTCTGTGAATAATGCCTGCGATATATACAGCAATCTGGCTATTTTTACGCTTTCACAACCTTCGACCAGTACACCGGTATGGAGTACTTCTCAGTATTATCCAACCTACACACCGATCGCCAATTCTTATAACGACAGCGGTACCCCTGTGGCATCCACTTCTGCGATAATGATCACCAGCATTACCGATGCTGGCAGCGGAAAAGCCAAGATCAACTGGAATGCAAGTGGTACGTTCTCAAGCGGATTTAATATTGTTTATTCAAACTCGTTTGCTCTACCCTATGTGGGAGGATACCAGTATTACATCCTTTCTGACGGAACGACGCGCTCGGCGTATGTGGATGGGACGCCAGGCACGACTTATTATTACCGTATTTGCCGACGCACAGGCACAACCTGCGATATTTACTCTAATTCGTACAGTTTCGTATACCCGGGCACGGCTCCAACTGCAGGTCCCACTGCAACAACAGGTCCCACTGCAACCACAGGACCTACTGCAACACCGGCTCCCACTGCAACACCGGATGGATCAACCATCACGATTTCCTCCATCACCAATTCCACCCTGGGTTCAGCCAATGTGGTATGGTCAGATAGCGGCGTTTTCCCGAACGGGTTCGCGGTCGTGTATTCGCAAAGTGAAGCCTTACCCACTTTGGCATCGAGCGACGGTCATGTATTTGCCGCAGCCGGTCTGACCACTGTGCCTTTCACGGGTAACCCCGGGACGACCTATCATGTGCGAGTTTGCAAATATAACGGAAGCACCTGTACGCTATATTCAGCCCCAATGGATATTCTCTTTGCTACTGACACTGCCACAATTTCCATTGGTTCTATCACCGATGGCACACTGGGCCAGGCAAATATCACTTGGACTCCCACAGGCAGTTTCCCTGAAGGTTTCAAGGTGTTAGCTTCAACAACCCATACCGAACCTGCAATAAATGAAGTGGTCGCCACAGCAGGCGCCAGTGCAACTGGAGCTTCGTTCACTGGTGTTCCCAATACCAGTTACTATGTTCGAATATGTAAAGTATTTGGCAGTACCTGTTCTGCTTATTCCCCCACCAGTTCATTTACCTTTGCATCGGATTCAGCCACCCTCAGTATTAATGGTATTCAAGACACGGGCAGTGGTAGTGCCAGCATCACCTGGACGCCCACAGGAACTTTCCCCGAAGGGTACAAAGTGCTGATTTCTACAGCAAACAATCCGCCAACTTTAAGTGATACGGTCATTCCAGTTGCAAACGCTTCTACCACCTCAACGGTGATCACGGGCACACCCGGGACGACGTACTATATTCGTGTTTGCAAAGCCTTTGGCAGTATTTGCAGTGCAAATTCTGGCGTTTCCACTTTTACATTTGGTCAGATCGCAATTTCGAGTATTACCGATGCGGGTTCTGGTAATGCGACCATTAACTGGACTTCTACAGGAACCTTTGCGAACGGATTTAGAGTGTTGTATTCGGATACCGTTTCTTCCCCAACACTGGGTGGAGCAGGGGTCACTGCAGTATCTGCGGGTAGTTCACCGGCTAGCGTCACCGGAACTGCCGGAAAAACGTATCACTTCACGGTCTGTAAATATGACGGGGTCAGTGCCTGTGTATTCTATTCCCCGGTAATGGATTTTACCTTTGCCGGTAGTATCACCCTGACAGGTATAACTGCACCTTCTGAAGGGCAGGTAGACCTGACCTGGGATGCGGCGGGGAACTTCCCGAACGGGTTCCTTTGGTTAGCGTCGCATTATACTAAAGAACCAGTAATTGGCGATCCAGAAACAGAATATGGCGAGATGAATAGGGATCCTTTACAAAGAAGTGGAGGGTTAACAGGTCCTTCTGGAATAGGGGGTTACTACAGGGTCTGTGAAGAGATCTCGGCAACTCAATGTGGAATCTATTCTAATGTTTTGTATCTCTATTCTCCCTCATCGCTCATTTTAACAGTATCCGGGTCAAGCGGGAACGTGAACCTTAATTGGAGCACCCCGTCGTTTTCAGGATTTACCTCTTATAGGATTTACAGGGAATTGTCCACTGCTACTTCTGATACCTACCTGGGTTCTGTGAGTTCTGATACATATACTTATACAGATACGATTAATACGCCAGGACTATATTATTATTACTTGTGTGCTTCTACCGGAACGAAATGTATCGCATTTTCAAACGAGCCCGATCCATCGATAACGCTTCCTTGATCTTGAGAATGTTAAGCAAATTTCCGTACTCGAAAAGGCGATAATTTTATCGCCTTTTTCGCGTAGCCGAATTACAAATATGTATATTATATTAAGGAGAAACTAATCTATAATAATAATGCTCTTAGAATCGAGAAAGGGAGTGGTTATGTTCAAGAAAATTCAATACTTATTCTTATTGGGGGTTTTCTACCTTCTTGTGGGTTGTACATTCACTCCTTCTTATTCAACAATTCAAATCCCTACTCTAATACCGGCAGCTAATACTCCGGTTCCGTTGATTGTCTATGTCACGGCTACGCCGTTTGCATCGTCAAATTCCGGGGTAACCGCGACGCCTGTTGCACCGTATTCGACTCCGACGCCGGTCATTTCAAACGCTTCTATCGTTGTTACTCAGGTGGAAGACATCGGTGGGGGACATGCCATCGTGCATTGGACTCCCTCTGGTAATTTTCCCTCCGGTTACATCGTTGTGTGGTCAACCACCAACCAGAACCCGGTTTATCCGACCGATTTAAATAATTATTCAGGCGATCCGGCTTCCAGGTCGGCATTGATTACCGCTCAGATCGGTAAGATCTATTATCTGCGTGTTTGTCGGGCGGTCAATAATACCTGTGATGTCTACAGTAATCTGGCTATTTTTGCCCTTCGGAATATTCCGACCGCTACTCCGGTAAAAACCTATTCCGGTTCTTCTTCTACTTCAGCCACATCCACCTCAACTGCCGGTTCTTATGACAGCAGTG
The DNA here is from genome assembly GCA_003158355.1 of Anaerolineaceae bacterium. Classification (GTDB taxonomy): domain Bacteria; phylum Chloroflexota; class Anaerolineae; order Anaerolineales; family Anaerolineaceae; genus UBA6107. The sequence goes on along the minus strand of PMIV01000029.1, from coordinate 10,355 downwards.
GTACTGCGGTATCTTCCTCTTCTGGGATCACAATCACCAGCATTACTGAATCCGCCACCGGAAAGGCCAAGATTGTCTGGACTGCAACCGGAACATTCTCCAGCGGATTTGATATCGTATATTCCACCTCGTATACACTGCCTTACGTCGGCGGCTATCCGTATTACATCGTTTCTGACAGCACAGCTCGATCCGCATATGTGGACGGAACAACAGGTACGACATATTACTACCGTGTTTGCCGGCGCAGCGATACGACCTGTGATATTTACTCCAATTCGTATACATTCGCCTACTCCGGCACAGCTCCGACCGCAGTTCCCACGGCCACTCCGGATGGATCAACCATCTCGATCACACGTATTGACAATACAACCTTGGGTTCAGCCAATGTCGTTTGGGCGCCTACCGGTGATTTCCCGAACGGGTTCGCAGTCTTGTACTCGAAAACTGTAGCATCACCCACTTTGGCTTTGAGCGACGGTCAGTCGTATGTTGCGGCCGGTGTAACCAGCGCTCCTATTTCGGGTATACCGGGGATGACCTATCATGTAACCGTGTGCAAATATAACGGAAGTACCTGCACCTACTATTCACTCCCAATGGATGTTGTATTAACGCCTGACCCGGCCACAATCTCGACTCCTGAAGTTAAAGATACCGGAACGGGCACTGCCAGTGTCACCTGGACAACCACCGGGACATTCCCGGACGGTTATAAAGTGCTGCTTTCGAAGACGAATCCCCCGGCTGTCTCTACCGATGTGGTAGCGACAAGTGTAGAGGCCACGAAGACGGCCGCCATCAGCGGGACCCCCGGAACCCAGTATTACGTGCAAATTTGCAAAGTCTACGGCAGCACCTGCAGCGTACTTTCGGTTGCCAAGTCATTCACCTTTGGCAAGATAACCATAACCGGCATTGTCGATACCAGTTCGGGCAGTGCTTCGCTTACATTCGCCCCCGTAGGCGGGCCGTTTACTGATTACAGAGTGCTGTATTCCGATACAGTGGCTTCGCCGACGCTGGGTGCAGCAGGTGTGTTACCTCCAGTAGTATCTACCACATCTTCTACCGCGACTGTTACCGGAACCACAGGTACGTCTTATCACTTCACTGTCTGCGCATATAACGGATCAACCTGTACCGTATATTCTCCTGTGTTTAACTTTACCTTTGGTTCATCCCTTGTTTTAAGCATCGGCGGTACGGGCAGCAATGTCAACTTAACCTGGGTAGGGCCAGATCCAAGTTCACCAACTTTCAGTGCATATCATATTTTTGGAACAGGTACCAATACAGGAACATTCTCCGATCTATCGCAAGTGTCCTCTTCGACATTAGCATGGTCCACAACCGGCTTGGCTGATGGGACGTACTACTATCAGGTGTGTTCTTATGAAACATCGAGCTGCACGATGTATTCGAATGTGCTTTCAGTCACTGTTCCCCGGTGACCTTAACCCAACCTGATTTCTTTAAACATAAACTCCCGCACATTTGGCGGGAGTTTTTTTATATCACATGGTTGCGCCGTAGCGGGCGTTGGCCAGCAGGATCACGTTGATGACCGGCTCTTCATAGGGGTGCACTTCGCGTACTGCCTGGATGGCGGCTATTAAATATTCTTCGCGGCAGTTGACCTCGATCTTGCATTCGCCGCCGTAATAAAGCTTGCCCACTTCACCCACCGCCGGTGTGGATCCCTCCAATGGACGATAGCTGCCCTCTACCTGGCTGATGGAACTGCAGTGATCATAATTGCCAATGATCCCGGCCTGAGCGGAATGCAGGGCTTCAAGAATTTCATCGACAGCTTCTGCCGGAGCAAAGATCTCAAGTTTGAAGAAGGGAGAGACATTCATAAAAAATACTCCTTGTAAGGATGTCTTTTGGGTAGATCAATCATAAGCAAAATGATCCATTTCTGCAAGAAATGGATAAAATGAATATAACATTTGCAATCCATTTCTTATGACAAAGGATTCTATATGACTGATTTCTATGGTTATTCCACTCGCTCAATTTCTAACTCTTTTTTTTCAATGGATGTGCTCAGCCATGCCGGACCGCGCATCGTGCGTCTGGAACCGAAAGGTACAGGATTAAACCTGCTGGCAGAAGTTCCTACAGTGCACTTTGATTCTCCGCAGGGTGATTTTTTTCCTCTGGGCGGACACCGCTTGTGGGCCGGGCCGGAATTCCCTGAAGTCACTTATTTGCCCGACCATTTGAGTGCAGAAGTGGAAGAGATCCCTAACGGACTGCGAATTCAGCACGAAAGCCATTACCTTGAGACCCATTACCAGCGGCAGTTGGAAGTGATCCTGGATCAGGCGGGGCCTAAGGCCGCCCTGATGCATCAAATTAAGAACCTGGGTACGAAACCACTGCAGATATTACCCTGGGCCATCACGCAATTCCGTATGGGCAGCAAAGCACATCTGCCAATGGCCAAAGGTCAGATCGCAGTAAATGAATATTTACCTAACCGCAATCTGGTTCTCTGGCCGTACAGCCGTCTGCAAGATAAACGGTTTCACCTGGAAAATACCTGCGTTGAAATTGACGCCACTCCGGATGATACGGCATTAAAGGTGGGAATATTTTCACCGGTGGGTTGGGCAGCCATTGAGTTTTCTGAGGGATGGGTATTGATCAAACGTTTTACTGTGTTAAAACCGGAAGACTACGGAGATTTCAACTCGAATTTGCAATGTTATGTAAAGGATACCTTCATTGAGTTGGAGACGCTCGGCAAGTTAACCACACTGCAGCCGGGTGAAGCAGTGACCCACCTGGAAGAATGGGAATTGAAAAAAGGAACTTTGGCCTCGTTGGGGTTGGACTAAGGGATCGTTCCGTTCAGCCATTCCGTTGGGTCGACTTGAACCCCGCCAACGAAAACATCTAAATGTAAATGAGGTCCGGTGACCCGGCCAGTGGAGCCGATGAGGCCAATTTCCTGGCCGGCTGTCACTTTTTGCCCTTTGCTGACCTCGATCTTGGATTGGTGGTAGTAACCGGTATACAGGCCGTGGCCGTGGTCGATGATGGTGGCGTTGCCGCGTACGGTCAGTTCGCCAGTATAGATGACCGTACCATCAGCGGCCGCAAAGATCTTGTCGCCGTTACCGCCGCAAAAATCAAAACCGGAGTGGTAGTAGATCCAGTTACTTTGGTTAAAAGAACGCAGTCTGCCGAAAGTGTCTGTCAGGCAGGTGGGTGTGGTGGTTGGGGGCGTAAAGGCGCCATTCCACAGCTTGGTCTCCGTGAACGGTGCCACCAGGTTGAAGACGAAAGCATCTTCCGGCTCGGTTACCTTGGGGTCGATCACATTATCCGAAACCTGCATGGGCGAATCGAAACCATAATCCATTGCTTTGATCATCAGGTTTTGGTCGATGGAATAACTGTGGCCGTCACTGTCTTTGGTGGTCAGGGTTAATGTGGCAGCACCCGGAACGGACATGCGCGGAACTCCCTGCAGGGCTTCGGCCGATCCGTCGGTTTGCTGAAAGAAAGTGAGCGGTGCAGCCAGATTCTTGGTGGGGGCGATCGCTGAAACCACCGGAGGGGTAGCATTTTGTTCTTCCTGTTCTTTGGAAATATCGGTCACGGTAAAGTTCAGATTACCGGCCATTGCTGCTGCACCGGAGCCTTTGGCGATTAGCGCTAAGGTTTTCCCCTGGCTCAAACCGGTGGCAGTGATTTCTTCCACGCCGGGTAAGATCTCATTCGAACTGCTGCCGGAACTGGAAGGCAGAAACAGAATATCGTTGGGAATTAAATACCAGGGGCCGATCGTTGCGTTATATTCCGCCATTGTCCACGGATTGGTATTGTTTTTGGCTGCCAGCTCAAGCCCGGTGAGGCCGCTGTCGGTGACGGGCACACGAATATTGTTGCTGGCTTCCTTCGAAATTGTGAACAATTTTTGTCCAACCACGATGGCGCTGGCGCTGGTAAGAAAATTGATGCGGGTAAAAGAGGCTGAATTCGAGCGGCTCTGCCGCATGAGGCTGAGGGCAGTATCGCCAATACCGATCTTTACCGGGGTGAGTGTGCCGGAAAGATCATTAAAACCGGGAATGATCAGCCGTTTACCGGGGTTGATCACGTCCGCGTCGGTGAGGTAGTTCGTTAATTGAATGCGCAGTGTGGAGGTATGGAAATATTGACTGATGGAATACAGCGTATCATCTTTCTGTACAACATAGATCAACCCGGAGGACTGCGCCTGAACTGTTTTTGGAGTAAGACAGGCACCAACAAATGAAGCCACAATCGCGGCTGCGATAAAGATTCGAACGGCGGCAAATTTCATATCTTTTGATTGTAAGCAGTTCTGCTATTTTTGGAAGGCTTGAAACAGAAAGTATATACCTAAAAATCCAATAATCTCCCAAAAACTGATGCTACAATTAAATCAGAAAACCACTCAATATTTTATGGAGAAAACAAATGAATCAACCAGAACTCACGCAACAGGCGCTGGGGATTTTGCGCAGCGGAGCTAATTTCCAATGGTACGTGATCTTCATGCTGGCAGTGGTCGCTTATATTTATGCCAACGAGTATTCCAAAAAGAACTATAAAGCGATTGCCGCCGGTTTGGCGTTGTATGGAGTTCACTGGTTTGTCGAAATTATCAATGGCCTGATCCAGCATTTCAGTGGTAATGCGCTCTGGACTGTCCCCTCAGGAACAGCCTTTCTCCTTTTAATCGGCGTCGGCGTAGAATTGAGTCTGATGTTTGCAATAGCCGGATTGGCACTGAGCAAACTCTTACCCGCTGATCCTAAGAAAAAGATCCTGGGCATCAACAACCGAATTTTCTTCGCAATTGTAAACGCAGCAGGTTTCTCAATCTTTGAAATCTTCCTGGCCAAAACGCCGGCTTTTCACTGGGTGTACACCTGGTGGGGAGCAATCCCGGTGTTCATCACCGTATACGTTCCCTTTTTCCTGGCCGCCTTCTTGTGCTACGATTGGCAGCCCAAAGTGCAGAAGCGTTTCCTGGCCTGGCTGTGGGGTATCGATGCTGNNGAAGGTCATTGATCAGAGTATCTGCGCCGTTTTCAGATTCCCTTCATCAGATTATAATTAACCGTATGGTCAGACAGATTCGTTACCCGCGTCGAAGAGTAGTGCGCTTCTTCTTAAAAAATGCGATCACCACTCTTTTCAAACTAACCTCTACCTTTGAGATCGAAGGTCAGGAGAACATCCCTACCGCGGGGCCATTACTGGTTGTCGCCAATCATTTTAATTTTATAGACCCGCTGGCTTTGATCTATACAACACCCTGGCCAATGGAATTTGTGGGGGGAGCGCAAACCCCTAATGCTCCCAAAGCAGTGGGCTGGATCTCCAAATTATTTGGGGTAATTCCCACTTACCGCGGCACCGGTTCGCGCGAGACTTTGCAGTCTTCAGAATCTGTTCTCAAGCAAAAAGGCGTTTTAGCGATCTTCCCCGAAGGCGGCAGTTGGGCGACGGTTTTACGCCCGGCCCGGCCCGGAACAGCATTCTTGGCCTATCGCACCGGGGCGCAGTTGTTGCCGGTTGGAATAGACGGTCTCGTCGGCTTTTTACCAAAAATTCGCCGAGGCGAGAGGGTGAATGTTCAACTCAAGTTTGGTAAGATATTTGGACCGTTCAGCCGTTTTCAAAGCGGACGACCCAGCCGCGAAGAAATGGACGAAGTGGGGCACACTATTATGAAAAATATCAGTGTGCTGCTCCCCCCGGAACGGCGCGGTTTTTATTCTGATGACGCAGCCATTCGGGCGGCAGCACGCGGCACCGAGATCTATCCCTGGGCGAATCAAGCTGAAGCATAAGCTCACCAGAAAAATCACAGAACCCTTTCTCCCTTTTTAAGCTATTATAAAAGGGAGATTTTTTATGTTACGGAGGTAAACTGATGAAAAAGTGGATCGTTCCCTTCTTAGCCGCATTTGTGCTCCTTGCTTGTAGTCTCCCTTTCACTATTACCATGAATACCCCTACTGTGCTCACGCCGGCAGTTACTATTGAAGTTGTTACAGCTACTCCAACCAGTCAACAGGTTGAGCCAACTGCCACCATTGCAGCTACTGCCACCACTGCTTTTAATGGCGTGGAAAAAAACCTGGGCGGGGTTTATATGGCGATTCCAGCCTGTTTGGCCAGCGACGCCACAGGCATTATCATGCCCGAAGTCATCCCGACTGAAAATGAATACCCCGCATACAACCCTGCATATCGCAAAATTTCTCTGATCGGTTACCCCCTATCCAACAAATTCTGGCAGCCGGTGGTGCAAGTTTACCCTGTAGCTCGCTTTATTGAACTAGTTCCGGATATGGCGAATACAGTTACCAAGATGCAGCAAATTCTGGCGGATAAACCTGCGGAGTTCCAGACTGCCATTCCGGTGGTGCAGGTGCCAGGCGCAGCCCAGGTTTTCCATGCCCGGGTGGGGTACCTCAATTTTAAAAACGGGCAGGGAATCGGTTTCCTGACCGAGTACGCTCAGTATTATGCCCCTGTAAACAATCACGATCTTTTTTATACCTATCAGGGATTGACGGCGGATGGAAAATATTGGATCTCGATTTTCCTGCCGGTGAACGCGGCCTATTTGCAGGCTTCTTACAATGAACCGGCCGTCCCGGCAGATGGAATTGCCGCGCCAGATGAGAATTCGAACAATTTGGAAAATGAAATGAAGACCTACTACGTGAATATGGTCCAAAAATTGAACAATACTGAAGCTGACGCATTTACCCCATCACTTTCCTGTATCGCTCAATTTGTGCAATCCCTGAATGTAGGCGATTAGTTTCTATTTTTCATCTCGCTTACGAAATATCTGGTGGCCTGAAATAAACCTCAGGTCACTTCATTTACGCTGGTGTAAACAAGCGGTTATTGGTTTGTAAAGGAACGATTAAGGTGAACCAAATCTCGATAATCCGGGTTATAGCATATGGTAGAATTCGCCTAAGGATTACCCCTTAATTTTTGATTGACCTGGAGAGAAACATATGGAACAGGCACAGGTAACACCCAAAATTACTCGCCGCACCCGCTGGTCATGGTATTTTTATGATTTTGGCAACTCGGCTTATGCAGCTATCGTTTTATTGGCAGTATATTCGGCTTACTTTAAGAATGTGGTGGTTGGCGGAGCTGAGGGTACACGCCTGTGGGGAATTTCAGTCGGCATCGCTGCCATTTTAGTGGCGGTCGTCTCTCCGGTTTTAGGCAGTATTGCTGATTTCACCAAGGCCAAGAAAAAATTCTTGTTCCTTTTTACACTTATTTCGGTAATTTTCACTGCTTTACTTTTCTTTGTTCTAAAGGGTGATGTATTTCTGGGAATGCTCTTCTTCATCCTTGCAGAAATTGGCTACCGCGGTGCCCAGGTATTTTATGATGCTTTACTGGTGGATGTATCCACCCCTGAATCGGTTGGTTCCGTCTCTGGCAACGGTTGGGCTATTGGCTCGGCCGGCGGAGTGGTGGCTCTGATCCTTGTTTTGATCCCCATCAAGCTCATTGGCGGCACAGATATCATCCGTATCTCTTTCTTGATCGCGGCTGCTTTTTATGCCCTGGCTTCCATCCCAACTTTCTTATGGGTGAAAGAAGTCGCCGAACCCGAAAAATTACCCGCTGGTGAAACAACCCTTTCCCATGCGTTTAAGAACATTGCCAGCACTTTCCGTGATGTGCGCAATTACAAAGAATTCATCAAGTTCATGATCGCTTTCCTGATCTATAACGACGGTATTATGATGACACTGGATTACGCGGCCATCATCGGCGCCACACTTTTTGGCGTACAACAGACGCAATTGATCATTTTCGTCATCATCGTGCAAATGACGAGCGTTGCCGGAGCGTACCTCTTTGGTATCCTTTCCGACCGGAAGAGCTGCAAGTATGCGCTGATCATTTCTTTGATCGCCATGATCGCCACGGTTTCAGCACTCTTTGTTGTCCAGTCTTTGATACTCTTCTACATTGTTGGGGCACTGGCCGGGTTCTTCCTTTCCGGCGTGCAAGCCGTCAGCCGTACCTTTGTCAGCCAATTGGCACCTGTTGCCAAGACCACCGAATTCTATGGTTTTCTCACTGTTGCCGGCAGAACATCCACTTTTATCGGCCCTCTGGTCTTTGGGACCATATCCTTCCGGATGAACAATTACTTCATCAATCACGGATTTAATACCGTTGTGGCGGAGCAGATGGGCATGCGTTGGGCCATCGGCAGCATTGTTGTCTTCTTGGTGATCGGTTTTGGTCTGCTGCTTTTTGTCCAAGGCGGAAAGACCAAAAGTTCACAGGCAAGTTAAGTCAGAATTAATTGTTATTTTACACGACACATTGATTCCCCTGATTTCATCTGAAACCCAGGGGAATCTATTTATCTTATGAAAGATATTTCAACCTATTCCTTATTTGACCAAAATTCGATAAAATGACAACATGTTAAAGAAGCTTACAGAACATTTTACCCAGGGGTCGTTGTCGACAGCCATAGCGATCAATCTCAGTCAGGCTTTCCCTGCTTTTATTGGATACCCCATCACTAAAGTCATTGCCCGTGCCTTGACCAGCCGGTTTTACAATCCTCTGGTAAAAGCAGTTCGATTAAATCAATGGATCGCACATGATCGCAAGATCAGCCGGGGTGATCTGAACCAGGCAGTCTACCAGGTTTTTGTTAATCAGGCGCGCGCTTTATATAATTTTTATCACAACCTGGACCGTTATGATCAGGTACAAAAGCTAGTACAAATTTCTCCGAAAATGAAATATATAATGGAAACCTCAAACCAAAACCGGCAGGGAACCATGATGTTGATCCCACACATGAGCGGCTTTGATCTGGGCGGACTTTTGTTGGGAAGAATGGGTTTCAAGTACCTCACGCTTTCTTACCCCAATCCGCCGCATGGATATGAGTGGCAAAACGAGATACGCAATGAACGGGGTGAGGAAGTGATGCCAATGTCTTTCCAATCCACACAGTTGGCACGAGAACGCCTTCAGGCAGGTGGAACCGTATTGACGGGCATCGACAGACCATACCCCGGTGTGGGCTATTTCCCTACATTCTTCGGCTTTCCCACAGAACTGCCGGTAGCCTATATCAAGCTGATATTGAGAACCCGGGCGCGGGTTTTTGTAGTGGCTTTTCAAACGCTGCCCGATCAAACCTATGAAATTGATGCTTCAGATGAAATAGAAATGCTGCCGGAATCTGACCCGCGCAAAGAACTTGAGAACAATGCTAGCCGCGTGCTCTCTCAGGTGGAAGTATTTATCCGCCGGAATCCAGCTACCTGGGCCATGTTCTACCCGGTTTGGCCGCAATTAGTTAAAGAGTATGCTTGATGCAAAAAGAACCTATTATTTTTTATTCCCTCTGCCTGGTACTTGGTCTGGCAGTTTCTGCCTGTTCGGTTTCAGCGGCGATTTCGACAAAACCAACCTCAACCCTCGCAATTACGCAGACCCTCCCGGCAACAGTTGCCCCGACTACGGGTCCTTCCCCTTCGCCGGCATGCCTGGCATCAGCCGGTACGACCCGGCAGGTGAATTTTCATTCCAAGGAATTGGGCGAGATTTTCACGGCCACCATTTATTTTCCCCCCTGCTATGACGCGAATCTGGCCGGTGGCTACCCGGTGATCTACCTTTTCCACGGCCAAAATATGGATGACACCTTCTGGCCTTCCATTGGTGCCACTGGTATTGCAGATCAAGTGATCCGGGCAGGACAGCCGGCTTTTTTGATGGTATTCCCGTACGAAGTGCATAATTTTGACCTGGCCGGTGATTCCAAATTTGGGGATGCGGTGATCAAAGAACTGATCCCCTATGTAGAAAAAAGCTATAACGTTTGCACCACTCGCCAGTGCCGTGAGATCGGTGGCGTATCGCGGGGAGGGGGATGGGCCATGCATCTGGGGTTAACCAATTTCGATATGTTCAGCGCCATCGGCGCTCACAGCATGGGTTGGTTCCAGGGCGATCTCTACCGTGTGCAAAACCTGTTAAAAGTGCATTCAGTGAGCGATTTTCCGCGCATCTACATCGACCGAGGCGACCAGGATTATTTGCACGACAGCATCGACATCTATGAGAAGAATTTAACAGCCACGGGTGTAGTTCACGTATACACAGTGAACCCCGGCAGACACGAAAAGGCTTACTGGCAGTCTCAGGTGCAAAATTACATTAACTGGTACGTGCAGGGGTTTACCGGGCTGAACTGATCCAAAAAGAATGCGTATTATTTTCCATCCCGGTCAACCTACCGGGATGTGTTGTTTAATCCAATAATTTTCAGAGTC
>PMIV01000187.1:2834-8810 GCA_003158355.1 Anaerolineaceae bacterium | reverse complement strand
TGGGGGGATGTTCCATCGATAAATTTGGCTCGTCGTTGACCGACGAGACCCTGGCTGATTGCCAGGCGGCAGAGGCGGTCCTGCTGGGAGCGGTTGGCGGCCCCAAATGGGACAACCCTTCCGCCGTCGTGCGCCCCGAACAGGGCCTGCTGGCGCTGCGCAAGGGCCTGGGCGTCTTTGCCAACCTGCGCCCGGTAAAAGTGCATCCCGACCTAATTTCTTCCTCCCCGCTCAAACCTGAAAAACTGGCCGGGGTGGATATGATCGTAGTACGCGAACTTACCGGCGGCCTGTATTTTGGTCAGCCCAAAGGCCGCGAGACCGTGAACGGCCACGAACGGGCCGTGGATACCCTGATCTACACGGATGATGAGATCCGCCGGGTTGTGCAATTGGCCTTCCGCCTGGCTCAAAAACGCAAACAAAAAGTGACCTCTGTGGATAAAGCCAATGTGCTGGAATCCTCCCGCCTGTGGCGCAAAGTGACCGCCGAGGTCGCTGCCGAATTCCCGGAGGTTAGCCTGGAGAATATGCTGGTGGACACCGCCGCCATGCGCCTGGTCACCTCGCCCGCCAGCTTTGATATTGTGGTTACCGAAAACATGTTCGGAGACATTCTCACCGATGAAGCCTCCGTACTGGTCGGCTCTATGGGCATGCTGCCCTCTGCCTCTCTCGGCGACCAAAACGCTGGCTTGTATGAACCCATCCACGGTTCTGCCCCCGATATTGCCGGCCGCGGCATCGCCAATCCGATCGGGACGATCTTGAGCGCGGCTTTACTGCTGCGTTATTCGCTGCACATGACCCATGAAGCTGCCCGCATCGAGAAAGCGGTGGAGCAAACCATCAGCGCCGGGCTGCGTACTACTGATCTGGGGGGCTCGCTTTCCAGCCAGAAAATGACTGATGAAATCCTTGCCCGCATGAAACAGTGATTGATCAAGAATTAATTCGTTTATCAATAGAGAGGCTTAACCCCTCTCTATTTCGTAAGACTCACTATACATTATTGAATCACCAAAAAGAGGAGTTATTATGAGCAATGAAAGCAAATATATTTGGATGGACGGCGAACTTGTCGAAACCGCCAAAGCTACAGTTCCTTTCTTGACCACCGCCTTGCATTACAGCGCAGCCGTTTTCGAAGGGATCCGCTGTTACGACACAGATAATGGCCCTGCTGTTTTTCGTTTGAAAGAACATATGGATCGCCTCATCGATTCAGCTCTGGTGCTCGGCTTTAAGAAATTGCCTTTCAGCGCTGCGGAATTGTGCCAGGCCACTCTCGAAACAATTGCCAAAAACGAAATGAAACAATGTTACATTCGCCCGCTTATTTACAGCGGCGGGCCAAATTTAAGCCTGAACCTGGATGATACCGAAGCTAAGGTAGGTATTGCTGTTTGGGATATGGGTTCCTACCTGGGTCAAGAAGCTCTGGAAAAGGGCATCCGCGCCAACGTTGCTTCATTTACCCGCCACCACCCGAACGTGATGATGACCAAAGCCAAGGTCAGCGGCAACTACACCAACAGTATTTTTGCCAAGACCGAATCGATGCGGCTGGGTTTTGATGAAGCCATTATGCTTGACCCGCAGGGTTACGTGGCCGAATGCACGGGTGAGAATTTGTTTGTGATCCGCTCAGGAAAATTGTATACCTCCCACACCGCCGCCATTCTGGAAGGGATCACCCGCGATTCAATTTTGGCTATTTGCCGCGATCTGGATCTTAAGATCGTTGAACAACCCATCTCGCGCGACCAGTTATACGTTGCGGATGAATTGTTCGTCTGCGGTACAGCCGCCGAATGTATCGCCGTCTGCGAAGTGGATTTCAGAACCATCGGCAGCGGCAGATTAGGCCCTATCACCCGCCAAATCCAGCAAACCTTCCACGCAACCGTCACCGGCCACGGCGCACATTCAAAGGAATGGCTTTCCTATGTTAAGGATCGTGCAGCCAATTAAATTTTCTATCCCATGCAAAATTTGTACGACGATTTAGGTTTTATAGGCCATGTAGTATTGACAGTTTAGAATATACATGGTTAGAATATTTATTATTAATTTGCAAATAATTCAAAATCACACTTCATAAAATGGAGATGATAATCGAAATAAGCTAAGGAGAAGTACCAATGGTCGACGCAATAGAACCACGCCAAACGCTAAGCGAGCAGGCAGCTCGCCAACTGGCAAACACTACAAAGACCCATGCTCAATGGGTGGGAATAACTCCCCGATGGTTGCCAACATTTTTACCCTGGGTTGCTGTTGAGGCAGGCACATTCAGATTGAATCGTGTCAAAGATGCCAAAGGAGGGGCTGCAAAAGATGTAGAATGCAGTCCTGAAGATAATGCCGAATTGCCCGAGGCATTTATTGATTATGAAACAAACCCTCGTGAATATTCCATGAACGCAGTTACCACTGTCCTGGATATCCAAACTCGGATTTCTGACTTATATGACAAACCTATAGATCAGATCCAAGAACAGCTGCGATTATTAATCGAAAAAGTAAAGGAAAAGCAAGAGTTCGAGCTGATTAATAATAAAGATTATGGCCTTATTAATTCTGTTGTCCCTTCTCAAAAGATTAAACCTCGAAAAGACGGCCGTCCAACACCGGATGATTTAGATGAATTAATTACCAAAGTTTGGAAAGAACCTGCTTTTTTCCTGGCTCACCCACGAGCGATTGCTGCTTTTGGACGGGAATGCACCCGTAGAGGTGTTCCGCCACCTACTGCAACAATCTTTGGAACTCAATTTCTAACATGGCGTGGATTGCCGCTGGTTCCAAGTGATAAGCTGAGTATCAATAATAATAAGACCAGCATTTTACTACTGAGAACTGGTGAGAAAAAGCAAGGTGTAATTGGATTGTTCCAACCGGGTTTGCCTGGTGAAGTAGCTCCCAGTCTCTCGGTACGTTTTATGGGAATTTATCGTAAAGCAGTTGCTTCTTACCTGATCTCGCTTTATTGCTCTGCATCTGTTTTGACCGATGATGCAATTGCTGTTTTGCATGATGTTCAGGTAGATCAATATTATGACTACGCATGATCCTAGTTTATCCGACGGAGATATTTCTCGCGTAAATTTGTTGGAGAATTTGGCCGCACAATCGGCTGGTGTGCCCACCTCCGATTTAATTGCGCAACTTGCCAACCAGTTTTTCTCTGCGCTCCCAGGGGTGAAGCCGGATTTTCCAAGAACAGTTCCTGAACCTCAGCCCTCTTATCTGGCAGATAAGCAACGACCTGATGAACTTACGCTAACCTCATCTTCAGTCTTGCCCTCTATTTCTCAGATTTCATTACCAGAAGCGTATCCAGGTAAACCTGAACTACCTGCTGGTGGTCTGAATTATATTCAGAGTAATCCGCAAGGGAATATTTTTCCAGAAGATGAATCCACGCCTTTGACTTTGGCGACAAATCCAAATCTGGAAGATTTACCCAGAATATTGAGTACCTTGGTTCGTTTAACGCGCCAGGTACCTGATGATATCCCGTCTGCCCCAGTGGGAACAACAATTTTACCTGCTGGCGGACATTATTTCGTCGACGATGCCATTTCTGCAGTTGGTTCAAAAACGATTCCCTTCAATTTTGATACGCTTTCTCTCAAACCCGAATCTGTTGAATATAGCCCAAACCGAGTTCCCGACCTGAGGTCCGGTCCACATCCTTTTGATCCGAATCATGTACGTCGAGATTTTCCAATATTGCATGAGCAAGTACATGGAAAACCTTTGATCTGGTTGGATAATTCAGCAACGACACAAAAACCGCAAGTTGTTATTGATCGGCTAAAGTATTATTACGAGCATGAGAATTCGAACATCCATCGTGGTGCGCATACTTTGGCCGCCAGGGCAACTGACGCTTACGAAGCTGCACGTGAAAAAGTACGCCAATTCTTGAATGCTGGATCTGTTGAAGAAATAATTTTTGTGCGTGGAGCGACAGAAGCTATCAATTTAGTTGCACAAACCTGGGGACGACAAAATATTGGAAAAGATGATGAGATAGTCGTTACCGTGCTTGAGCATCATGCCAATATTGTTCCCTGGCAGCAACTGGTTGTTGAGAAGGGTGCATGTTTAAAAGTTGTGCCAGTTGATGATGATGGACAAATCATATTATCAGAATATGAAAGATTGTTAGGCCCCAGAACAAAATTTGTGGCAATCGCCCAGGTTTCAAATGCACTGGGTACAATCACTCCCGTGAAAGAAATGGTTGCCTCTGCTCATCGTCACGGAGCGACAGTTCTTGTTGATGGAGCTCAAGCCGTTTCTCATATGCGCGTTGATCTTCAAGCAATCAATCCGGATTTTTATGTTTTCTCCGGTCACAAAGTTTTTGGACCTACAGGTATCGGTGTGGTCTATGGAAAAAAAGAATTATTAAACAGTATTCCCCCATGGCAGGGTGGCGGGAATATGATCGCCGATGTTACCTTTGAACGGACACTTTTTCAACCACCACCTGCAAAATTCGAGGCTGGCACTGGGAATATCGCCGATGCCGTTGGTCTAGGTGCTGCACTGGATTATGTTAATTCCATAGGAATTGAGAATATTACGTGGTATGAACATAAGCTATTAGAGTATGCCACCGCAGGCTTAAGAACTGTACCAGGATTGAAGATCATTGGCACTGCCAAAGAAAAAGCGGGCGTGATATCTTTTGTGATGGAGAATATTGGTTCACAAGATGTCGGCACTGCTCTGGACAAAGATGGAATCGCAGTACGGGCAGGGCATCACTGCGCACAACCTATTTTGCGCCGTTTTGGTTTGGAGAGTACGGTACGTGCTTCATTTGCTCCTTATAATAATTGTGAAGATGTTGATTCTTTGATCGCCGCCCTTCTACGCATTCGGGCAAATCAACAAACTGGAACGAGAAAGTAATCTGATTTCCAGGGATTAGCCTATCCCAAAAAAACAGGATGGGCTAATTTTATTATTGCAGCAAGTTGACCCATGCAAAGTTGGTGCTTGACTTTTCCGCACACTCAAGCTAATATAATACGATAAAGAAAAAATGAGATTCAGATGAAATATACAGTATCTTCCTTCTATTTTGCGTACGTCTATTTTTACGGTTTCGGACTTCCGGACACCGATGACGCCGCTTAAGTAGTTGCAAGAAAAACAAAAAGACAAAAAAGAGCGAGGTCAAAGGCCTCGCTCTTTTTATATTCAGAACAGGGAGAGATTCACAATGATGATCATAATGCGTACAAATGCGACTGCAAAGGAGATTAAAGCAGTGGTTGATAGAGTGCAAACCCTTGGTTTTCAACCCCATTCTTCACAGGGGGCGGAAAGAACCATTATTGGCATTGTCGGCAATAACCCGATTTCCGCACAGGATCAGTTTATCCACATGGAGGGTGTGGATCGTATCGTACCTATTTCCCGGCCCTATAAACTGGCTTCCCGCGAGTTCATCCCCGAGAATTCAACTTTCCCGCTGGACGGCGTCCAGATCGGTGGAGAAGGGGTCATCCTCATTGCCGGGCCGTGTGCCGTAGAAGACCGCAATCTGCTGCTTGAAACTGCCTATGCCGTTCAGGAAGCCGGCGCTCATGTCTTACGCGGGGGCGCCTACAAACCGCGGACTTCCCCCTATGCGTTCCAGGGTCTGGGCGAGAAAGCACTCGAAATGCTGGCCGAAGTGCGTGAGATCACCGGAATGCCGGTGGTCACCGAAGCCATGGCCTCCGAGCAGGTTCCCCTCGTTGCCAAGTATGCCGATGTGATCCAGATCGGTGCACGCAACATGCAGAACTACAACCTGCTCAACGCTGTCGGGGAGAGCCAGCACCCCGTTCTGCTCAAACGCGGATTATCGTCCACGATCGAAGAACTGCTCATGGCTGCCGAATATATCCTCTCCCACGGCAACCGCCGCATCATTCTCTGCGAACGCGGCATCCGCACCTTCGAAAC
>PMIV01000187.1:0-2826 GCA_003158355.1 Anaerolineaceae bacterium | reverse complement strand
TCGAAGTTCACCCCAAACCCGAAGAAGCCCTTTCGGACGGCGGCCAGTCATTGAAGCCGGAGCGCTTCGCCGAACTGGTCCGCCAGATCCGCGGAATTTCTGAAGCGGTCGGGCGTTATGTTCCTCCCAGCAAAACCTCCAAAAAAGTTGAAGGGAGCCATTAAATGGCTGTCCGAGGAATCCGCGGAGCAACCACCTGCGAGGCAGATGCCGGGAGCATGCTTGCTGCCACCAGGGAGCTGCTCCAAAAAATATTGAGCGTCAATCCGACGCTGCAAAGCCAGGATATAGCCAGCGCGATCTTCACCACCACCCGGGATCTCCAGACCGTTTACCCGGCCAAAGCCGCTCGCGAGTTGGGGTGGACCGAGGTTCCGCTGATGTGCGCGCTCGAACTGGATGTCCCCGCGGCGCTGCCGCACTGCATTCGCGTGTTGATTCATTGGAACACCGACCTGCCTCAATCTGCCGTGCATCATGTCTATTTACATGAAGCAATAAAATTACGCCCGGACCTTGCCCATGACTCCTGAACCAGAATCTACTCCATTTTTTTCCGGATCCGACCGGTGGATTCCGGCTGCTCTCGCAGATGCCAAAGTCACGGTCTGGGGCATTGGCCTGATGGGCGGTTCTCTGGCAATGGCACTGCAAGGGAAGACCGCCGCCTTGTACGGCATCGACCCCGATGCGCAGACCTGCCGCCAGGCTGAGCAGCTCCATCTTTTTGATCGCGTTAGTACGGATCCCGCTGAGCTTCTCCCGCTGGCCGATCTCATCGTGCTGGCCGCTCCATTGGGGATATTACCTGCTCTATTGCAAGAACTGCCCGGCTGCCATCCCGGCCCGTCTGTGGTGATCGACCTGGGCTCGACAAAAACCGCGATTCTGGAAGTGATGCAGCAGATGCCGCAGCGTTTCGCTCCACTGGGCGGCCAC
Organism: Anaerolineaceae bacterium; assembly: GCA_003158355.1. Classification (GTDB taxonomy): domain Bacteria; phylum Chloroflexota; class Anaerolineae; order Anaerolineales; family Anaerolineaceae; genus UBA6107. The sequence continues at coordinate 1,887 of PMIV01000187.1, read as the reverse complement.
CCCATGTGCGGCAAAGAATTTCGTACCCTTTCACAGGCCTGCGCCACCCTCTACCAGGGTGCCAGTTTTGCCCTGCTGAAGCTGCCGCGCACGCCGCAACTTGCAGCAAATCTGGCCGTCCAATTGGTTGAAGCCGCCGGTGCTCACGTCGTCTGGCTGGACCCCGCCACACACGACCGCTGGGCCGCTTCGATCAGCGCCCTGCCCTACCTGGCATCCAACGGACTCGCCAGCATCACTCCGCTGGATGCCGCGCCGTTGGTTGGTCCCGGTTTTACTAGCACCACCCGTCTGGCAGACGAATCTATCGATATGATGCTCGATATTTTGAGTAATAACCGCGCCAATGTGTTGGAATCTCTCCAGGCATTTTGCGCTCAAATGCAGTTGCTCGAGCAGGATCTGGAAGCCGCTGATTTTGATGCCCTGCGCTCGCATTTTCAAGCGGGAGCAGACCGCCACGCAGCCGTGTTGAATTCCTTCCGTAAAGGGGAGAAGAAATGAAACTCATCATTGATCCGGGTGGGCCGCTGCTGGGTGTCGTCGATGCCGACTTGCCCGGCGATAAATCGATCTCGCACCGCGCAGCGCTCTTTGCCGCTCTTGCTACGGGTACGAGCCGGATCGAAAATTTTCAGGTCTCCGGTGTCACTCGGCCCTTATTGCGCGCGCTCACAGCACTGGGTGTGCGCAATCGGCTCGACGGCCATTCCCTCACGGTCGAAGGCAAAGGTTTAAGCGGACTTTCTTCGCCAGCTTCTACCATTGACTGCGGCAACTCTGCCACCAGTCTGCGTTTGCTGGCGGGAGCACTGGCTGCTGCCGGGATCGATGCTAAGCTGGACGGCTCCTCAGGATTGCGTCAGCGCCCCATGCAGCGCATTGTTGAGCCGCTGCGCCAGATGGGAGTGCCCATTAAAGCATCGCCTTCCGGTACCGCACCGCTGCGTTTGAGCGCCCGACCCACAAGTAGCCCTTTGACCCCGTTGCACTATACCCTGCCGGTTGCCAGCGCCCAGGTCAGTTCCTGCCTGCTGCTGGCCGGGCTGGGAGCCGCCGGCACGACTATCTTAAAGGAGCCCGGTCCCTCGCGTGATCATACCGTGCGCATGCTCACCAGCATGGGCGTGCGGTTCACTTCCCGGCAAGAAACCTCGCCAAACGGCAATGAATACGTCATTGAAATGACTCCGCCCCGCCCGATGGTGCTTTCTCCCCTGGCAATGACCATTCCCGGTGATCCATCGGCAGCAGCCTTTTTGATCGTCGCTGCGCTCATCACGCCGGGTTCAGCCCTTACCATCAATAACATCTGCCTCAACCCCGGCCGTACTGGGCTGGTGGATGCACTGCACTCCATGGGCGCAGCCATTACCGTAAACAACCTGCACACTTCAGCCGGTGAACCTGTGGGAGATCTCTCTGTCAGTGCCAGCGTTTTGCACGGCACCGAGGTCAGCGGTGAATTGGTTGTGCGCATGATCGATGAATTTCCAATTTTCGCGGTTGCCGCTGCACTGGCAATGGGAACTACTATAGTCCGCGACGCGGCAGAACTGCGTCTGAAAGAATCAGACCGCATCGCCTTGCTGGCCGCAGAAATGCGTCTGCTCGGTGCCGAAGTTGAAGAACACGCAGATGGTTTTACGATCAACGGCGGAACGCTCCGCGGCGGCAGTGTCCAATCGCACGGCGACCACCGTCTGGCTATGGCGCTGGCCGTCGCCGGTCTGGCCGCAGAGACATCTGTCCTTATCCAGGGAGCAGAATGTATGGATGAATCCTTCCCCGGGTTCAGCAGGGTGCTGCAAAAATTGGGGGCCAGTTTGAGAACAGAGGAGCCAAATTGATGACCGCTCACTATAACCTCGGACTTTGCGGTTACCC
>PMIV01000207.1 GCA_003158355.1 Anaerolineaceae bacterium | reverse complement strand
ATAACTCAAGTATGGTATCCAAATACGTTACCATTAACTTATTTTTTGTAAGTCCACCGACGAATAACACTCAAAAGAGTGTATGGAGGTTTATTAATGATATCTAAAGTAAAAGAAGAAAAAAAAGAAACTTTGGTAATGAAATTCGGCGGCACTTCCGTGGGCACTACTGATGCAATGCGCCAGGTGGTTTTCATCGTGGCTACTGAGAAGAAAAACTGGAAGAATTTAATTGTCGTCACTTCAGCATTGAGTGGCGTTACAGATTTATTATTAACTATGGCAGATTGCAACCCGGATATTCTGGATAAGTCTGTTTCTGAAATTACCAGGCGTCATCGTGAAATTGCTGAAGCACTCATTCAGGATAAAACTGCTCGGGATCTTGCATTGAACGAAGTAGAGAAGATTCTTTCTCAGATCAAGAACCTGTGCCAGGCAATCGCTGTTTTGGGCGAATCCACCCCCCGAATTATGGATACGATCGCTTCTGCCGGGGAACGCATGTGTATTCACGTATTAGCCGCAGCTATTCAATCTGCCGGCGTACCTACGGAAGCAGTGGAAGCTACCCGGTTGATCCGCACCGATGACCATTTTACGGATGCACATCCGAATATGGAAAAAACCAAAGAATTAACCTGCTCAGTTCTCAGCCCCATTCTGGCCCAGGGAAAAGTCCCGGTAATTACCGGTTTTCTGGCCGCCAACGAGAAAGGTAATATCACTACTTTAGGCCGCGGCGGCAGCGACTATTCAGCCGCGTTGATCGGTGCTGCGTTACCGGCAGACGATGTCTGGATTTACACCGATGTTGACGGCGTCATGACGGCAGACCCCCGTCTGATCCCCACGGCGGCCACTGTTTCAGTATGTTCCTATCGTGAAATTGCCGAATTGGCTTATTACGGCGCCAAAGTTCTGCACCCAAAAACGATTCGTCCGGTGATCGAAGCCGGGATTGGCTTGCGAGTCTGCAACACGTTCAATCCAAACCATCCAGGGACCCGGTTGGTCTCTGAACTGGATGCACAGCCGGGAGTGATCAAAGCTATCACTACAATTCGCAATCTGCAATTGGTTACAATTGAAGGACGAGGTATGCTAGGTGTTCCAGGTGTTGCGGCGCGTACATTTGAAGCAGTAGCCAAGACAGGTGCCAGCGTACCCCTGATCACTCAGGCTTCTTCGGAACAAAGTATTTGTTTTGCGATCCCGACCTCTTCTTCTGCTCGTGTGATCACCTTATTGACAACAGCTTTCAAGCATGAGTTGGAACACCGCGACATTGACCGGATTTGGGCTACTGAAGAAGTAGGTATTGTCACCGTCGTCGGTGAAGGCATGAAATCCACTCCCGGCGTTGCCGGCAGGGTTTTCAGTGTTTTAGGTGACAACAGAGTCAATGTTATTGCCATTGCTCAGGGCTCATCTGAGGTCTCAATCAGTCTGGTCGTTGGAGCTTCTCAGCTCAAACTGGCCTTACAAGTACTTCATCAATTAATTCAATAAATCAGTCGATTTCTCGACTTTTTCAGGAGATAAGCATCATGTCAAATCGAATTCCAGTTGCCGTTTTAGCTGCCACGGGCAGTGTTGGACAACGCTTTATTCAATTATTAGATTGCCATCCCTATTTCAAAGTAGCCGCTATCACCGCTTCGGATCGAACCGTCGGGAAAAAATACGGCGATGCCTGCCATTGGATCTTGCCGGGAGATATGCCGGATTGGGTGCGTGATATGGAGATCTTGCCCACTTCTCCCGATTCTGTTTCTGTTCCTTTAGCTTTTTCAGCCTTACCTGCGGATGCTGCTGTTGAGGTCGAACCCGCTTTTGCCCGTGCCGGCACAATGGTATGCTCGAATGCCTCTTCTTACCGAATGGAACCTGATGTTTCAATTTTATTTCCTGAGGTCAATCCGGATCAGGTAAACATTATTCCAATACAACGGAAATTACGTGGATGGTCAGGCGGAATTATCACTAATTCAAACTGCACCAGCACCGGGATCACCGTTGCCCTTAAACCTCTCCAAGATGCATTTGGATTGAGCAAAGTATTTGCAGTTTCCATGCAGGCCCTTTCCGGTGCCGGATATCCAGGCATTCCCTCTATCGATATCATTGACAACGTAATTCCCCTGATCAAAGGAGAAGAAGAAAAGGTTGAAAGCGAACCGCGGAAAATGCTCGGAAAAATAGTTGGCGAAAGCATTGTTCCGGCTGACTTCATTGTTTCAGCTCACACCAACCGTGTCGCGGTAGTGGACGGCCATATGGTATGTCTCTCGGTTGAATTGAAGACACCCGCTACCCCGGAACAGGCCATCCAGGCTTTTCGCGATTACCAGGCACCTGAGATCAGCCGCGATCTTCCTTCTGCGCCAAACCCTGTGATCGTGGTCCGTAATGAAGCAGATCGTCCGCAGCCCCGTCTAGACCGCCTTACCGGCAAAGGAATGGCAACTGTTGTCGGCCGGGTACGTACAGATCCGCTTTTTGGATTAAAATTCGTTGTCCTTTCGCATAATACAATTCGTGGTGCGGCAGGCGGCTCTATTTACAATGCTGAATTGTTGGTTAAACTAGGTTATATCAAAAAATAGAAGGTGCTCATGTCTGCTTACGTTGGTGTTTTGGAACGTTATCGCCCTTATTTGAACATTCCCGTTCATACGCGCACGGTTACTTTGCTCGAAGGGAATACACCTCTCATTCCTGTCCCCAATTTGGCAAACACCCTGGGGGGTGGATTTGAGCTTTATGTGAAGTTTGAAGGAATGAACCCAACCGGATCCTTCAAAGACCGTGGTATGACCGTGGCTATTAGCGAAGCTTTTGGCGGTGGCGCAAAATCGGTGATCTGTGCCTCCACCGGAAATACCGCTGCTTCAGCCGCCGCGTATGCTGCCCGTGCTGGCATGCGCTCTATTGTGATCATCCCGGCAGGAAAAGTCGCTGCCGGTAAACTGGCTGGTGCGGTTGCTTACGGCGCAGAGGTGATTCAGATCGACGGCTCCTTCGATGATGCTCTCAATTTAGTTGTCGCCATTTCTGAAAAATACCCCATTGCGCTGGTTAATTCTCTCAACCCTTACCGCATCGAGGGACAAAAAACTGCAGCATTTGAGATTTGTGATTCATTGGGTAATGCACCCGATTGGTTAGCCCTACCCGTAGGCAACGCCGGCAATATCACTGCTTACTGGATGGGTTTTCAGCAATTGAATTCCCGCGAAAAAACGGGTTTACCGCAAATCCTCGGCGTCCAGGCTGAAGGCGCAGCACCGCTTGTGCTGGGCCATCCTGTTGACCATCCCGAGACTATCGCCACTGCCATCCGCATTGGAAAGCCGGCACGCGGCGAGCAAGCCTTATTGGCCGCAGAAGAATCCAACGGCCGCATTATCGCCGTCAGCGATGCTGAGATCCTACACATGCAAAAACTGCTTGCCAGCAACGGCATCTGGGTGGAACCGGCTTCTGCCGCCGGTTTGGCAGGTTTGGCACACGAACTTCAAAACGGCAAATTGAATTTGAAAGGGAAACGAGTAGCTGTTGTTTGCACGGGTCATGGGTTAAAAGACCCCGATATCATCATTAAAGACATGCCAAAACCAACCATCCTTCCGGCAGAAATGCAAGCGTTGGAAGACTACTTGGCTCAAGGTCGATAGTCAAAATGAGTTTCCTCGTTCGCGTTCCCGCGACAACCGCAAATCTGGGTCCTGGTTTTGATTGCCTGGGATTGGCTCTTAATATCTGGAACGAAGTTGAAATTAATGTTGAGGGCGACCAATTATTAATGGAAATTCAGGGAATGGGGTCGAAAATTCTTCCAACCACCTCTGAAAATGCCATTTTACGTGCCATGCTTGTTTATGCAAAATTGAACCATAAACCATTACCAGCCGGCTTGCGCATTAAGTGTACTAACTGTATTCCCCTAGGTTCTGGTCTCGGTTCAAGTGCTGCCGCTGCCGTTGCAGGTATTCTTGCTGCAACGGCAGTTCTAGGTCTGAAGCAGGATATTGAAGCTCAATTATTTTGTGCTTCACAGCTTGAAGGACATCCTGATAATGTCGCTCCCTGTCTTCTGGGCGGTTTAGTTGCGTCTTTAATGCAGGATGAGAAGATCATTACCCAGAAACTGGGAATCGCTCCATTTAATTTAATCCTCATCCACCCCAATTTTAATTTTCCAACTCAATTAGCACGGGCAGCATTACCTAACAAAATATTGCTTTCTGATGCAGTTTTCAATGCCAGCCATCTGGTTTTTGTGGTTGAAGCGTTGCGTTCCGGAGATTTAGGTTTACTTAACTCTGCTATGCAAGACCGCATTCATCAGCCCTATCGTCTGCCTTTGATACCTGGTTCGGATGCCGTCATCACTGCTGCTCAAAAAGCCGGTGCAGTGACTGTACTTTCAGGCGCGGGGCCAAGTCTGTTGGTCTTTTCACCGGATCGTTCATTGAATAAAAAAATCTCTTTGGAAATGCAGTCTGCTTTTCAACAAGCTGGTCTATCAAGTGAGGTTTTCTTTCCAGAAGTATCTCTTAAAGGTGCAGCCGTCACTTCGGTTTAATAAATATTTCGTTTTTAGTTCATGTTTATTTGATGATTGAGGAACCTATGAATAACGCTGACCTCCAAATTTCAACCTACGTGATTTCTATTATGGCAAGAGACCGGGTCGGTATTGTTGCGGATGTTTCCAAAAATATCAGCGAACTCGGTGGAAATATTACCGATATCCGGCAGCGCGTCCTTTGCGGATATTTTACGATGATCTTATTGATCTCGTTCCCTGCTGGAATCACTCAAGCTGCTATACTTACAAAATTGGCAGAAGGTTCCGAGTCCGATCTGGATATTCAGGTGAAACCGGTTCTCGAAAAAGTAAGCCTGCCTGCCAATAATTACCCCGAAAATACATATGTTCTTACTGTTACCGGTTCTGACCAAATCGGGTTTGTTGCACATGTCTCAAAATTTTGTAAAGAGAATCAGATTAATATCCTTGATCTCTCTACCACAAGTAAAGCAGATCAATATATAATGATCCTTTTTATCGATTTGACAAAAGCGGAAGATATTGACTTGATCCGGGTCAGATTAAACCAATTTTCTATGAAGACGGGTTTTAGAGTCTCATTACAACATTACAATATTTTCCGCGCAGTCAATGAGATTGACCTGCCCATAGTTTGAAGGATAAATCGTAATGATTCAACCTGATGAATTTCTTGAAACAGTTGATATGATCCAGAAAGAAAATCTGGATGTGCGAACCGTCACAATGGGGATCAATTTACTCGACTGTCACCGCGAAAGTGTCAAGGATACCTGCAACGCAATTCAAAACAAAATAAAAAAATATGCCGCCCACCTTGTCGAAACCTGTGATAATGTCAGCAGCGAATATTCAATTAAAGTTGTTAATAAACGCATTGCTGTTACACCCATTGCCAATGTTGGCGCTGGTTTCGACGCCTCCGGTTTTGTTCAAATTGCGCACGCACTTGATGACGCTGCATCCAGCGTTGGAGTGGATTTGCTGGGAGGCTTTTCTGCTGATGTTGCCAATGGAACATCTGGCGGCGATCTGGCACTGATCGCATCCATTCCTCAGGCATTAACTGAAACGAAGAAAGTTTGTTCCTCGATTAACGTTGGCACTACCCGTTATGGCATAAATATGGATGCCGTTGTTTTATTAGGCAAAACAGTTAAAGCTTTAGCAGATGCCAGCGCGGCTCAGGGCGGGTTTGCAGCCGCCAAATTTGTTGTTTTTACTAATCAACCTGGGGACAACCCATTTATGGCCGGAGCGATTCATGGCATGGACCAACACGAGGTGGTCATCAATGTTGGTGTCAGTGGGCCTGGGGTCATTGCTCGTGCGCTTGAAAGAAAAATCGCCAAATCGGGAGCGCAAAACCTGGGACTCCAAGATCTGGCAGAAGTCATTAAACATACAGCTTTTCGGGTTACCCGCTGCGGTGAATTGATCGGCAGGCAAGTTGCCAATGCACTGAAGATTCCCTTTGGTGTGGTTGATCTATCTCTTGCTCCAACGCCAAATGTAGGTGACAGTGTTGGTGAGATATTACAGATTTTAGGTGTAGATTCTGTTGGAGCGCCGGGTTCAACTGCCATTTTAGCTATGCTTAACGACGCTGTAAAAAAAGGTGGTGTATTTGCCAGCCAAAGTGTTGGCGGCTTAAGCGGTGCCTTTATCCCCGTTTGTGAAGATAAAATTTTAGCAGAAGCTGTCAGAGATGGCAGCTTAACCATTGAAAAACTTGAAGCCATGACCAGTGTATGCTCTGTCGGTCTGGACATGATCGCTATCCCCGGATCTGTTGATGCTGCCACAATTTCTGCGGTCATCGCGGATGAAATGGCCATTGGCATTATCAACGGAAAGACAACTGCCGTGCGTTTGATCCCTGTCCCCGGAAAAGAAGCCGGCGATTTCATCGCTTTTGGCGGACTATTTGGCGAAAGTGCGATCATGCCCATCAGGAATACCGGTAAATCAAGCCGTTTCTGTAATTTCGGTGGGAAGATTCCTGCTCCCATCCATAGCTTGCGAAATTAATTATTTTTATATATTGCTACTTTAAGATGAAGGTGTATAATCGGTGAATCATTTTTATAGAGCATTAGTGAGGAGAAATCTGCTTTGAACGAGAAAAAAATCCAAGAAGTGATCGAAATTGAAAAACAAGCTGACGCAATTTTCAATCAAGCAGTGAGTGAAGCAGATCGTATTCCACATCAGGCAGAAATTGAAGCGAAAGCTTTGATTGATAAAGCCATAGCAGAAGCAGAAAAAGAAGCTAAAAATATTTTGGCGAACGCTGAGGCGAAGGATGAATGTGAAAAGATCCTTGCTAAAGCTCAAGAAAATATTCAACACAGCCAGACAACCGCCAAACAAAATTTTGACCGGTCGGTAACTTTTGTAATTTCCAGAGTGTTAGGCCGGGATTTATAACAATGACTTCCAATGCAACATCTGATTTTGCTTCAATTAATGCACGTGTGCGGGTAATGTACGCTACCTTATTGACCAGTCAAGATTTCATCATGCTCGATGAAACCCCCAATTTGGAAGCGTTATTGAGCCAATTAAAACACACTGCTTATGCTCCTTACCTCGAACGAACAAAAGAAAAAGAATTAACCGCCAGGCACGCTGCATTCCTCATGCGAATGCGGTTAAGCGAGGCTTTCCATTCAATAATTAACGGCTCTCCCGAATATACCCGTCCCTTGCTCACCCAGCTTTACCGTTATTACCAGGTGAATAATTTAAAAGCCGTTTTGCGAGGAATTGTTACAAACTCAAGTTGGGATAGGGTCAGATTCGTTTTATTTCCTTTTGATTCTGAAAAAAGTATTCCTGCTCAAGCCATGCTTGAGACTGGAAGCGTTACCCAGGCAATTGAATTGATAAAAGATACACCCTTTTACGAGACCCTTTCATTTGCCATGAAAAGGTTTAGCGTTGAACAATCTCTCTTCCCCATTGAAGTAGCACTGGATATGGATTATTGGCGCGAATTATGGAAGGAAGTTAAAGCCCTGCCGAATGAAGATCGTGATTTTGCTACTCGAATCATTGGTCCATTAATTGATATGAATAATTTGATGTGGGCGATTCGTTACCGCACCTATCATAACCTTTCTGAAGAAGAAATCATTAATTACACCCTATCTTTTGGTTACCACGTTCATGATGAAAATATTCGCGGTATTGCTGCCGGCGCAGATATTTCGCAGATCGTAAAGAAAATTTATCCTGATCTGACGAATCTTGATCAAATTTTTCTGGATATTAAGACTGGTCTGCCAAAACTTGAGCTCCTGCTACAAAAGAATGTCGCCAATCAATGTCATTCTGCTTTTGTAGGCAATCCATTCCAAATTGGCATTCCTTTAGCATATTTAGTTTTATTTGACCTGGAAATTCAAGACTTGGTCGTCCTTCTTGAAGCAAAAACCAACCAAACTTCAATAGAAGAATTAAAAGGTTTTCTTGTAAATAACTAGGATCTTCGTGATTATCCAAATTGCGTATTGGAGAGAATATGTTCTATCCGCAAGAAATGTCTGAAATAGAGATCATCGTCCCAAGTAAAGACCTTATTCCTGTGACTAAGGCACTCAGCGGCCAGGGTATTTTTAACCAAACTGATGTCAATTATCTTGGTAACGATAAAGAAAATAATCAACCAAACCTTTGGCAGGATAAAGCTTCCAATTATTCCATGATTGAAAGAAGAATCCAATCAATTTTAAATTCATTGGATATTCCAGATGTTAGCCCGATCAACCGGAGTTATGGTGATTTGGCTGATATTGAAAAAGCTCAGTTGGCGGTTGATGAGATTGAACAGCAGGTAAAGGGTACTGTAGAACAAATAAACTTCGAAACGAAACAGATCGATCATTTCAACAGTCTACTGCAACAAATTGAACCGTTGTCTGATATCGATGTTGATTTTTCACAATTACGAAATTCTAAGTATTTATACACCACCCTTGGAATGATGCCTCCGGAAAACATCGACCGGCTTAAATCTAGTCTATCTCGCATTCCGTTCGTCTTTTACAAATTGAGCCAAAACAACCAAAAAGCCGTAGTTTGGATAGCCACTTCAAATGAAAATGCTGATACATTAAACCGAGCTATCAAGAGTGCTTATTTTGACCCCATTCATCTACCGGAAGATCAAAAGGGGACTCCCCTAGAGATCATTTCAACATTAAATACTGGCATAGCTGCGTCAAAAGCCAAGATAAGCGAACTAAAAACTGAACTTGCAAAAATTCGTGCCGATAAAGAAAAGCAATTGACCTCCATCCTGTGGGATGTTCGTTGTTCACGCATGATGGCCAGTGCTATTCTTCATTACGGGCGTTTGAAATATACTTACATCATTGTTGGATGGATATTTTCTTCACGAGTAATCTCCATGAAAGAGAAACTCCGGGGAATTTCTCAAGATGTGATCATTGAAGTTCATAAAACTGAGCGAAAAAATGATTCTAATGATGTTCCGACAGCTTTATCAAATCCGAGGTTGATTCGCCCCTTCCAGATGCTTGTAACAACTTATGCAGAACCGAAATACGGCGAACTGGACCCAACTCCTTTAGTAGCTCTTTTATTTCCTCTCCTCTTTGGCGCCATGTTTGGTGACGTTGGTCACGGTGCCCTGATTGCCATTGTTGGTGCATTGGTGATGAGTAAAAAAGTGAAGTTCCTAAACTTCTTTGGAAGTCTCGGCCCTATCCTTTTAGGCTGTGGAATTTCTGCTACTATCTTTGGCTTCCTCTACGGCAGCATATTTGGATATGAAGATGTACTCAAGCCGCTTTGGATGGCACCAGGTGCGAATATCATGAGAATATTGATCATCGCCATTGCTGGAGGTGTCATTGTCCTCATCCTTGGTTTCCTGATCAATATTTACAATTTACTAGTAGCGAAGAACTATTCCGAGGCCTTTTTTGGTCATAATGGTTTGATCGGATTGATATTGTACTTATCCTTGATTGGCTTGGCCCTTCCTGTTGTCGGTACCATTTTCCCGGTTCCAAGCGCCATCACTCACCTACCTATCCCAAGTTCAGTATTGCTTGTAACTTTGATCATTGGCGTTATTGGAGTCATGTTCTCTGAAGTATTCCAAAATCTGATCGAAGGCCATCGCCCGATCTTTGAAGGCAGCATTGGGATTTATTTCTTCCAAGCTTTCTTTGAATTATTCGAAGTCGTACTCAGTTTTGTCAGTAACAGTTTGTCCTTTGTCCGTGTTGGTGCATTTGCTGTGGCACATGGCAATCTTGCAGCTGTGTTTTTCATCCTCGCCGGTATGTTCGGTACAACCAGCAGTATTGGTTACTGGATCATGTACCTGGTCGGATTGGTCTTCATCGTAGGTTTCGAAGGACTGATCGTTTACATTCAAACGACTCGTCTTACATATTACGAAACCTTTGGGAAATTCTTTAGTGGTGGCGGCAAGCGCTTTGAACCGCTTACACTCCATCCAGCAGAAAATGAATAATTAAAGGAGAAAATTATGCTTTTGATTCTTGCTATACTTGTAGGTCTGCTCCCCATGATTCCGGCCGTGATCTTTTTCTTCCGCGATCATAAAAACGCACCGCAAAAAGCAACCCGTTCTTTGATGTTCGGATTAAACGGTTTCAATCTGATCGTTGGCTTGATGGTCGCGGGTTTGGGTATCCTTTGGTTAGCTTCACCGTCTACTGTACTGGCAGCCGGTCTGGCCACTGCTGCCGCCGCCTCAGATCCCTACGTTACTCTTGCCGCAGGTCTTTCAACCGGCTTGGGTTGTATTGGCGCCGGTATTGCTGTCTCCAGCACAGGTGCTGCTGCTATTGGTGCTATGGCTGAAAAACCTGAGACCTTTGGCCGCTCCATGGTCTTTGNNATCATTTATGAAAGTTCTTGTGATTGGTCATCCCGAAGCGGTATTAGGGTTCTCTTTAGCCGGAGTAAATGGAATTTCTGTATCTACACCTGAAGAAACAATTCAGGCGCTGGATAACGCATTAGTGGCTGATGATATCGGCATTATCTTGATCACTCAAGATGTATCATGCCTGATTCAAACTCGCATGGACCAGCTCAGACAAAAAAGTACAGTACCATTAGTCGTTGAAATTCCTGGCCCGAACGGGACGAGTGCCGATCAACCCTCAATAGGTGATGTTTTGCTTCGTGCAATTGGGGTAAAGATATAATATTTGCAACCTTGGAATTGGATAGGTATTTGTATGACACCAGATGATAATATCGAAAAGCTCTCAAGAGAAATTCTTAACCAGGCAGAAACTGAAGCCGAACAAATTATATCTGAGGCAAATGATAAAGCCAAACAGATACAAATCCGCGCTCAGGAAGAAGCAGCTTCTGAAAGGGCACGCATTTTAGACCAGGCGAAACGTGATTCTGACCGAATTCGCAGCCAGGCTATTGCTACAACCCAACTCAAAGCACGAACCATGCAATTGGAATCTCGCGAGAAGCTGCTCATTGAAGTGTTTGCAGAAGCCCTTAAAAATCTTCCATCTGTGCAAAAATGGAATGATTATGAAGCGATCATTGAAAGTTTAGCCAATGAAGCCATTACACAGATGGGACAAAACAAAATTGTATTAAGCGCAGATAAATATACACATAAATTATTGGTTGAGTCTGTGTTAAAAAAGTTAAATGAAAAATTCAATGGCAATATTGCATTAGGTGATGTTTTAGATAGTAAAACAGGATTAATCGCAGCGACAACAAACGGACATTTAAATTATGACAACACACTAGAAACCCGTTTGCAAAAGCTAGAAAATGAGTTGCGCTCACCTGTGTATCACCTGCTTATGGGAGAGAGTTTATGAGCGAACAGGTTGGTATCGTAACTTGGATTAATGGTCCTGTTATTCGCGCACATGGTTCTCGCCGTGTGGGTATGATGGAACTGGTCGAAGT
>PMIV01000128.1 GCA_003158355.1 Anaerolineaceae bacterium | reverse complement strand
GCTTCAGCGCCCATATCTGCACGGAAAACTTGTCCCCAACGGGATTTCAATTCGCGGTAGCGGCTTTCACTTAAGAAAGTAAATGGACGCAATTCCTGCAGTTCATCGCGCATGTGCCCGCTTTGATCCTGTGAGTCATTGGATTGATCTTCCAACTGATTTCGGAAGGTTTCCATTGCCTCTTCAGCCTCAGCTTTTACCTGTTCGATGCTCATTTGCAGTTGTTCAAGATCACGAGCTCGTTCGCTCTTGAATTCAGTTTCAATTTCGTCCAGGCGTTCTTTTACCGCGCGCTGTACATTGGCGATGTGTTGAGCAGTGACTACTTCTTTAGCTTCAGCAATAACAACACTGGCTGTTTCAAATAAAACCTGTTTTTTAGTCGGCTGACCTAGTTGTTCGGTCAACATCCGTTCAATAGACTGTCCTTCACGGATGACTGGATCCAAACGGGCAGCAATTTGTTCTTCTGCCTTTGACTCAATATCTTTCTTACGCTGCTGGAATTCAGCGACCTTCTTGTCGCGGCTCTGCTTAACATCCAAAATTTGGCTGTTAATCTGGTTGGCCCGTTCCCGTTCGGAGACATTAATTTCGTCTTCCAACCGTTTTAAGGCTTTTTGGCGAGCATCGTCGTCCACAAACGTGACAATATATTGCGCGAAATAGAGAACCCGATCCAAGTTTCTACGCGAGATGTCTAACAATAATCCCAAATATGAGGGAATTCGGCGGGTGTACCAAATATGCGCCACAGGAGTGGCTAATTCGATATGCCCCATGCGTTCACGCCGTACTGAAGAACGAGTAACTTCAACACCGCATTTGTCGCAGATAATCCCTTTATAGCGTGGGTTCTTATACTTACCGCAGTAACACTGATAATCACGTGTGGGTCCGAAGATCGCTTCACAGAAAAGCCCATCTTTTTCAGGGCGCAGGCGCCTGTAGTTGATCGTTTCTGGTTTAAGCACTTCCCCATAAGACCAACTTTTAATAGTTTCAGGTGAAGCAAGATTGATGCGGAGTGCTACAAGACTCTTTGTTTCCACTAAACGCCTCCTTAATGGGAACTCTTTTGCTATTAAACACACATCAGCGCAATGAAATCTAATCCTGCGCTGTTTAGGTCAATCGCAAGTCGTAATAATATACATGCGATTGATAAGTATACCACAACTTACAAATAATTCAATGGTTATTTTTGTTTCTCTTTTATTTCTTGATGAATCGGTATTTCCAAATAGAAAGTGCTCCCTTTCCCCAGTTCACTTTCCAACGAGACTTTCCCGTGATGTCTTAGCGCAATCTGTTTTACAATTGCCAACCCCAAACCTGAGTTTTTACTCCCTTGCCCATCTTTACGGGTGTTTTTTTGCACTCCCGCAAATATATTGGGAACATCCAGCGGTGCAATCCCTGGACCATAATCTTGTATTTCAAATATAACCGATTTTTCGTTTTCTTGCACACCCAAATTGATCTGGCCGCCCAGATGGGAATATTTTATAGCATTATCCAATAAATTGATCAAAGCCTGCTGGAGAAGGTCATTGTCAGCCTCAACCACCAACTCTTGCGCAGTGGTCAACTTTTTCATCACCTGAACCTTGCGCTGTACGATCTGGGGTTTCAATTGGTCAACCACTTTATCCAACAATTCAAGGGGAGATATTTTTTCAATTTTAAGTTCAAGGCCTGATTCGATACGTCCCAGATTCAGCAAATTGTCGACCATGTGGATCATGTTTTCTGCAGATTCAATTGTCTTGTCGTTAAATTCTTTCTGCTGGTCATTCAATGTCCCCACAAAGGAAAGCATGGAGGCATACCCTTTTAATTGGATCAAGGGAGATTGCAGATCATGGCTGACCGTTGTGACAAAATCTGATTTCATTTTTTCCAACGCTTTATATTCCGTTACGTCATGCAAAACACATACTTTACCAGCCTTTTTATCTTCAACTTCAACCGGGGTCAGACTGATGAGATAGGTGCGGCCATTTTCGAGAGTAATTTCCTGGGTGATTCCTTCATTTTTTTGCGATACAGCCAGCAAGGATTTTAAAATACTAGAACCCACTTTTTTTGTGCCGAACAAACTTTCGCCAGTGGGAATGACCACCCCTTCGATATCGCAAGCGGCCTGGTTATTCATCAACAAATTTCCTTCGTGATCCACTAAAAACACCGGGTCAGGTGTAGAAGCCAAAACAGATTCAAGACGATGTTTTCCTAATTCAGCTTTCAGGTAGAGAGAGGAATTCGAGACTGCCACCAATACCTGGTTTGCCAGAGTGTTGAAGAACTGGATCTCTCCGTCCAAAAACCGGTGGGGATCCGCATAACCCACCCAGAGAATGCCCAGATAGGTCTCTCCATCGCGCAATGCCGCGCCTAACATCTCATTAGGTACATTTCCACCCTTGGCAATTCCCATTCGTTTTAAACGCGTCCTAGAAGGAATAACTAATACCTTTTCGGTGCGTAAGAAATCTAACAAAATCTTATCCATAACAGCGTAATCATCCGTGCGAGGGCCGGCAGCATATACCTCTGTTGGACTCTCCAATCCATTTTCTGGGTGGGTAAAGATCACGATCCGCGCAGAGCTGGCACCATAGGAGAGGGCTGCTTTGAGAATATGTTCCGAAGATCCTTCGATGCTCAGATTTGCAGCCACTCCCTGGGATACTTCCAACAAACGATCCAATTCCTGCAGACGGCTTTTTAAGCTAAGACGCATCTGTTCAAACGCAGAGCTTAATCGACCGACTTCATCCACCCCTTTGGGCTGAATTGATGTGTCTAGGCTGCCTTGAGCAATGCTTGTTGCCTGATTGGCAAGCTTGACCAACGAAAAAGTAACAGTCTGCATCAAATAGCGCAGCAAGAAGTATGCTGCGACCGCAAAAACAAGAGAGAGGATTAACAAAGGAATAGCAATTTGTAGCGCAAGGTCTTGCGAGGTGCTGGCCGGGAGACTGACCAGTATCATCCATTTCTTCTCCGGAATCGGTTCGGCATAGACAATTCTGCGTGTACCAGTACCACTCGATTCATCATAAAAAGAAACGGCAGTTGGAACAGAACCAGAGTAAGTGGTCATCACCTGGGAAGCATTTGTATCAAAAAGGATCGTATTGTCGGCATCCAGAAGAATACCTTCACCACCCTGCGTTTTTAATGAACTAAAGGCTTGAATCGTTGGCTGCGAAAACAGGTTTTCATCCAGGTTGGTCCGCGCCAGCAGAACACCTTTGGATAATCCGTATTCATCCGGTATCGCTGCCAAAAAAGAAATCTGTACTGAACCTGTACCATTGGCAGGAGGGACCGTGTAACTTTGGATTTGCACGCCATTCAGCGCCAGGGTGATCGCTGCCTGTTCTTCGGCGCTCATGGATAACTGATTGGATGAAGAGATCGGATAACCCGTTAATGGTGCGCCGGTCAGATCAAACAGATAAAACTGTTCAAAAAATGGAGCAGATCTAATTTTTTCTTGCAGATAAAGCCGTGCTTTTTCTTGATCTTCCAGGGGAATGCCCGAAGCGATAATATCTGAGACAAGGCTCTGCCCTGTTTCTATGATATACGGAATGTTTTGTGAAGCTGAATCGGCAGCGTTCTGCAGTTGATTTTTAACCATCGAGCGCGCTGCCTGCCCCGCCACCGCCCAATCTGCCACCGATAGCGTGATCATCAATATCAGTGCCATTGGCAGCGTAGTAGAAAGCACCCTGGCCTGAAGCCCGGATTCACTCGGAGAGGGTTCCAGGGTTTTAAATTGTACCCATAGGGACAATTTTTGAACCAGGAATAATTCACATAATAACCCAGCGAGGATCAACTGAATTCCAGTGGTGACAACCAGCATCCACGATTGGGTGAAACAATAATCCAACCGGGCAGCCACTGAACCATTGGTGCTGAAAAAGGTACTAACCAAATAGAGGGGTGTGCTGAAAAGAGCAATTAATATTGCCGCCCCCAAGGGTTTGCGAATTACCCTGTAGAATAAAGTTCGATAATTTTGTCTCAAAACCAGTGAGATCAGATAAGCGATTATGGCATATTCAAGTGGGGTGAAAACCGAATGCGTATTCCAAAAAGCGCTGATTATTCCGCTTACCAGACCGATCAGAACTGCCGGCCATGATCCCAATATACCTGCAGCTAACATCATCGGGATTGCGACAAACACCAAAATTTCAGGCGCGTTGCTCTCCTGGGGTACATTGGGTAATGGAATCGTCTTTCCCCAGGGTAGATTTACACCAAAGAATAAAGCAGTGATTATCCCAAAGGTAAGTAATAGTGTTGCTATCAACCAAAAATGAGGTTTTTGTAAATTTATTTTTTCTTTTTGCATAAACCAGAGCAGCAAAGCAGCCATCATAAACCAACCGATCCAACCCAACAGGTCGAAGGGAAGGTTGATATATGGAGCTGAGGTGAAGAGTACCAAATTGATCATGCTCTGTTTTTTTCCCTATCCATTATTCAGGCAATTCTGCATCTTTGTTTAATTTTTTCCAGGCGTAGTTGTAATAGAAGCTGTTTCTGCGTTTGACAGGAATTGCCAGCACTTCTTCCAACCACCTGGCTTCTGCATCATCCACTTCGCTGAAACACTTTTCCGAAAATTTTGCCCTTAGGGTTTTAGTGGCAGAAATCAATTTTCCAGCTTCCTTCCTGAATCGAGCTTCAAGACTGTCTCGCGCCGCAGAAAGAACAGTGATGCGTGCTGTGTAATCCTTTAATATTTCACGGTGCAGCACTTCGTGGCGCCAAAACATAACTGATTCGTCGTATAACGCCGTGGGGGTTTTGACAAAACCGGGAATGCCCGCATCCATCCAAACCGGTTTGAAAGTGGAGGTACAAGGAGCTGCCGTTCCGGTAAGCCAATGCATCGTCCCCTTTTCTTTGATGACAGAAACCATCGAACCGGCTGACTGGCTGGTACGCACTGGTCCCCAACCAGCATGCATACAAACATCTGCTCCGATCAGCCCTCTGCCAGGATTGAACGAGCCTTTTTTTGGTTGAGTATGGGTGCGTAAAATTGCCATCATATCTTCAACTTTTAATTTTCCTTTTTTTGACATCAAGCTATCTGTTGTACACGCTTGCCTACCGCGAGCATTGGCAAAAAAGGTAAACAAAGGGTCCGAATAACAGCGGCTAAAATCAAATTCTTCAGATTGCCTGCACCAACCTTTTTCCATGGCATGGCTAACCAAACCCTTTGAGGCTCGATCCCAATGTTTGCCAATTGTCAGACCATTGGAAATTGAGCGCACATTCTGCACCTTTTCTGCTGCCCACTCTCTTCCGACGGTTTCCAGCACCCAGGCTTCTTGGCTGTCGCAAATCAAATAACTATTGTAGTAATAAAAAGGATGAGCGTAACCGCAGTTTCCGCCTTGCCCGTACAGTTCAAGCAATTCGATGATCGTGTCCAGAGCAGCTTCGGCAGTACGCGAACGTTCCAAAGCCAGGCGTAAAAAATCCATTCCGATCATACCTGGTTCTTTTTGATAGGGTTCCCGGCTAAAAATCGCTTCGTTGCCAATAGTCACTCCAAATTCATTTGATCCCATTTCTGCGCCCCATATCCAGAAGGGCTTGGATAATAAAACCTGGTAGGTCTCCTCTACCTGGGGGATCTCAATATAGGTACATTTCACTTTTTCTCCAGGCTGATGTTTGGCAGCCGGAATAATTATAATTTCGTGAGCCTCGTTAGCGTCACGATCAGAATTCTTTGCAAATAAAACTGAACCATCTTGAGTGGAGTTGCCTAGAGCCACGATGGTATCACACATGTTGAACTCCTTTTCGGGGGTGAAACTGATCGGAATTTTGGATTATGGCAATTCTTTCGCCTTTACCTTACTCTTTCATTATCCCCTATTTGGGGATTACCGGTCAAGCAACTTCATGGCTTCATCAAATACTGAATCGATCGATTTATTGTCCGAATCAAGCTGAACCGCATCTTCTGCGGGACGTAATGGGGCAATTTCTCTTGAAGAATCTATTTGATCCCTGCGGCGAATGGAAGCCAGAATCTCAGCATAATTCACTTTTTCGCCGCGTGCTTCCATCTCCAGACAGCGTCGGCGCGCGCGTTCTTCAGCCGAAGCTTCTAAATATATTTTTAATTCCGCATTCGGGAAGACCACTGTTCCGATATCTCTCCCCACCATGACCACTGCTCCGCGGGAACCGATGCTGCGCTGTTGTTCGGTCATGGCAATTCGTACTCCAGCGTAAGCAGAAACTTTGGAAACATTACTATCGACACGCGGTTCGTGTAATCTCCAGGTTACATCTACACCGTCAAGGAGAACGGTATTTTTTCTTCCATCCATTATTTCTGGAACATGAACATCTATGCAAATTTCGTTTGCCAGGCGGGTGACGACACTTTCATCATCCACTGAACTGAGTTTATCCAATGCTGCCAGGGTTACTGCCCGGTACATGACACCAGTATCGAAATAAAGGTAAGAGAGTTTTGCCGCCATCCGTTCGGCAAGCGTGGATTTCCCGGATGCTGCAGGGCCATCGATTGCAATGATCGTAGGTAATTTCATGTTACATTCCTTCAAACGTTAAGTTATGACCCTTTTAAAAGATCAGTCCTTGCCCATAGAAAGCAGTTAGTGCTTACCAGGTTCGCCTTTCGCAAGGCGCTCCACTCGACCCAATCTTTCGCCGTCATCTTTTCAAAATCAGGCGCAGAAGTCCAGACAATTTCTTGCCCCTGATAGATCTTCGCCAGATTTAACGATTCATTGGCAGCACTGATAACAATAGAAGGAGTTTCGGTATCACCAAGAACATCCGCCTGTTTCACGGTTAATATATCCCGGAAAGCCCATTGCAAAGAGGGTTGATCTTCATTCAACAAAACAATATCGATCCCTTCTTTTTGACCGGAATTCCATAAGGCAATATTATTCACAGACTTGACCATGAGGTCCCGCCCAACTGGTAATGAATCGCTGCGCCATAGCTCAGTTTCGGGGCGAGGTCCCAACCCAGCAGACTTCCAGGAAGATCCAAAGGTAACGAACAACAAGATCAGGCCCAATCCCATCAAGGTTCCCTGGCGTGAGGCATTGGGCGACCATCCCCAACCAATTAAAAAGGTGATCACCGCGAGCAGGGCCAACGGCAGTAATATACTGAGAACCGCAGTATTCTTTGTCATTGCACCGTTAGCTGCCCCAACAACAAAACTCAACAAGTTAAGATAACTAAAGATGAACAAAACAAAAGTAAAAATCGTTTGAAACAATTTTAATAGCCACTCATCAGCGGAAAAATACTGTCGTAAATCTTCGACACCGATTGCAGCCAGAGTCCATAATGGCAGCAGCGTCCAAACCCAATCCACCACCTGACGGGAAGGATTCAATAATGTGAGCGCCGTCGAGACCAAAGCCCATAACCCAAGAAAAATGTTCATGCCGGCATGTTCTTTCCTGCCAGCAATTGCTTCCCAAAAAGCCAAAAGAACAGCCAGAAATTGAGTACTTAATAATGCAATTAGCATTACTTTGATCGAAGCTCCCTGACCAATCTTTCCCCAGGAGACAAAATATTCGGCAATACTGGTGCCCAAACCGCTGATGGTTACCGGTCGGATTAGGAACATCGTTCCCAGCAATATCAGTGTGCCACCGGTTGAAAGCGCAAATGTTTTCCAATCAATTTGCACAAGCGGTGTTTCACCTGAAGGTAAAGAAGAATCCTGTTTTTTTCTAAACAAAAGAAAACTGATCCCCAGAGAGATCAAAATTCCGAAGAAACCCGGCCAGAAGGCGACTCCCCCAAGCAAGGCAATTCCGCCAAAGATTCCCGCCCAAATGGTCTTATGGTTGAGCAGCAAACCCACCGCAGNNCCCGGTGGAAGTGCGTGAAAGGGCGGTAAAACCCGGTTCGATGGTAATAAAAAAAGCCAAAGCCAGGGTCGGGATTTTTCCCAGCCATTTCCGAAATAATAATGGAACAAAGATCAATCCGGTGCCAAACAGCGCCGGCCAAATGCGTGCCCAAAATTCATTTTTTCCAAAAATAAAGAACAAAATGGAAGTGAGAACCACATAACCTGGCTGCCCGCCCACTGTGACCGTTCCACCATTGGCAATTTTGAACGCTTGTAAAGCATTGCCGGCTTCGAGGTTGCCCATTGAGAGCGCTCCTAATTTGATGAACCTCAGTCCCATTGCCAAAAGGAACATAAAAACGAAGAAAATTATCTCAAAGTTATGTGAACGGGATTGCGAATTATTTTCCATATTACGGGTTTATCCTCCGAAATTCAGCCGGAACTTCATAAATAGTGACCGTTTGATTCTGATAGATCACCTTCAGATTTTGATCGAATTTATTTAGAGAAATATGATAAGTGGAATTTTCCAGATAGCCAATGTAGATATAACGAATATCGTAATGAGCGATGATCGTATCCGCTTCTATCCAGTTGCTGGTTTCATAAAGCGTCTTAATATCTTGCTGCCGATTGCCAACTTCGCTGTAACCGCCGCGCCACTGATATTCATGACCCGGCCAACCCAAAACAGTCGGGAGACCCGTCTGTTCTGAAACGCGGGCATACTCTGTATAGCTCCCCCCAACCGCCTCTGAGATCACTCCCATTGGCTGATTTTTTAACCAGTTCATTGCCAGCGCTTCATCGGAATGATAAGTCGTAATATATGCATTTCCATCCAGTGTCCACTGCTGCGGTTTGAAAGAGTTGGTTTTGTTCAGCAGCATCAGGCAGGGATAAACAAACGCCGCTGCAATAATTAATGTCCAAACAATAGTGAAAAATGTCTGCCGCCATTTTTTCAATTCCTGCCAGAGCACAGTTGTGGCAAAGGCAGCCGCAATCCCCCAAAACATCCAGGTCTGGAAATAGAACTTGAAAATAGTGTTCATGCGTGAACCAAATTGGTCACGCAGGTAAAAATATTCAGGGAATAGCGTCAGCCCTACCCCAACCAGAACCATGAAGAGGACAAAGGTTTCACTTTTTAGTTTGGGACTCGCTGGAATTTCCAATTCGGCAGCAGCCGCGGTCAGATCGGCTTCATTTTGAATGTCACTTGTCAAAACGCCCCACAGCAGAAATAACATCACCGTCAAAGTCAGCCAGGTTCCCGGAGCAGTTAATCGCCTGGTCAAGGACGCCATCACAACTGCTGCCCCATCAGTGGAGCCGTGTAATCCCGAAAACGCCTGCCCCCCAACCAATAATTTACCTCCAATTGCGGAAAGCAAAGAATTGCTGGAATGTACCATTTGTGCACCCAGTGCGCTGGCTGTAAAGAACAGCATGCCCACCACAGAGGAGAGCAGCCATAAAATGACCACGACCGACAGGCTAAATTTCAGCCCATTTGGTCCCTTGTGTTGAGCATCTGTCTTATTCCAAACATGGATCATCCAGATCAAGATGGGTACCAGCAGCGGCACAAACATGACCCAAAATTGCACACCTCTGGTCATGTATTCAAGGCTGGGCAGAAGACCCCCGGCCTGTGATTTGAACGTGAGAAAAAACGGCAAAAAGAGGAACGCACCGGTAACACCATAAGTGATCCCTGCCAGTAAAAAGTCCCAGATGCGTTGCCCGCTCCAACCGACACGTTTGACCTTGAGATAGACCAGTACCAGGCAAAACAAACCAACGTAGATCGGAAAATCCCAGGTGTTGAAAAAGGCCATGCTGCCCAATGTCAGCGCAGTCAGCCAGAATTCCCAGCGCTTAAACCAATTACGAATGTGCCATTCTGGCCAGGTGCCTTCTGAACCTGCAATGAATAAGTTCAGACAAATACCCACAGCCATCAGATCAAAAGGCATGGCCAGCACGTGCGGGTGCAGGTCAGAAAGTAAA
>PMIV01000007.1 GCA_003158355.1 Anaerolineaceae bacterium | reverse complement strand
CTCAGGTGGATCCGTTTGGCGCTGGCCATCTCGAAGAAAGATTCGACCACCTGCTGAATGACCAGCGAGATGGAAACCGGTTCGTGCTTGATGTCGTTCAGCCCGCCGGTAAGGTTATCAATATCCCCGATCTCTTCAACCAGATCCTTGAGACGGGAAGCGTTATGCAAAATGATCTCCACATCCTCTTTTTGCGTCTCTCCGGCACATTCATTGAGGAAGGATGCATGGCCCATGATCAACCCAAGGGGAGTACGCAGTTCGTGCGAAGCAATGGCGATGAAGTCACTTTTCAGGCGATCAAGCTCCATTACCTTGTGATAAGCCGCTTCAGTATTTTCGATCAATTGGCTGTTCTGAAAAGCCGCGGCAGCCTGGGCAGCCAATGTTTCCAGGAACAATAGATCCTGTTCGTTGTAAGCGCCGTTATGAGTTTTATTCCAGGCCTCGATCACTCCCACAACTTCGCCTTTATAGCTAAGAGGTACAGCCAGCACTGTTTGTGCGCCGCTGTTACTTTCCCAATCCAGAGTGGTTAAAGAAGCGTCCATTTTTTCAGTTTTACGGTAAATAAAGGGCTGCTGTGTGCGGAAAGCAAAACCTGCCACACTGCGATCAAGCGGAACGCTGATCGATTTTAATGAGTCCAAAAGGTAAAAGGGTGCCGCCAGTACACGCAGATCATTTTCCTGCTTCTTGAACGTCAGCAGCAAGGTGCGCTCGCTGTTGGTCAGATCTGAGGCCACTTCAATAATGGATTGAAGCAAGGGCTGCAGATCAAGATTTGCCGACAAATCTCGACAAACCTCCAGCAACCTTTCCAATCGTCGGGTATAATCAGTATATTGTTCTACCATGATCCACCTATTTGGGATGAACAATTATAGCATACGAAGAGTTTTAAATTTCCAGAGGAGAACGATTCATGAAAAATGATAAAAAAGTCAGAGTAGCCATCATTGGAGCAGGCAACTGTGCCTCCTCCCTGGTTCAAGGGGTCCAGTTCTACAAGAATGCCAAAGATGATGACCGCGTTCCCGGATTAATGCACGTGAACCTGGGAGGATATCACATCAGTGATATCGAATTTTCGGCTGCTTTTGATGTTGTCGACACAAAAGTAGGCAAAGACCTTTCCGAAGCACTCTTTTCCTACCCCAACAATACCTTCAAATTCTGCGACATTCCGAACCTTGGCGTCAAGGTGGAGCGCGGCATGACCCATGACGGTCTGGGAAAATATCTTTCCCAGATCCTCAAAAAAGCTCCCGGCCCCACCGCTGATATTGTCAAGATCCTCAAAGACACCGGTACCGACGTAGTGGTGAACTATCTTCCCGTTGGTTCCGAAATGGCCACCAAATGGTATGTGGAACAAATTCTCGAAGCTGGCTGCGGTATGGTCAACTGCATCCCCGTCTTCATCGCCAGCACCGAATACTGGGGCAAACGCTTCGCTGAAGCCGGTCTGCCCATCATTGGCGACGATATCAAGAGCCAGGTCGGTGCCACTATTTTGCACCGGGTGCTCACCAGCCTCTTTGTCGACCGCGGTGTCCGCTTGGACCGCACTTATCAGTTGAACTTCGGCGGCAATACTGACTTTATGAACATGCTCGAACGCGAACGTCTGGAATCTAAAAAAATTTCCAAGACCGGCGCGGTTACCTCCATGCTGCCCTACAAACTGCCCGCCGAGAACGTCCATGTTGGCCCCAGCGATTACGTGCCCTGGCTGACCGACCGCAAGTGGTGCTATATCCGCATGGAAGGCACGACCTTTGGCGATGTTCCCCTCAACCTGGAAACCAAGCTGGAAGTCTGGGACTCTCCGAACTCTGCCGGCGTTGTCATCGATGCCGTGCGCTGCATCAAGCTGGCTCTCGACCGCGGACTCAGCGGCCCATTGATCGCTCCGGCCTCCTACTTTATGAAGACCCCTCCGAAGCAGTTCAAAGATAACCTCTGCAAAGACATGACTGAAGCTTACATTCGCGGCGAAGCTTACAAGCCCGAATAACAGTCCGACTTCTTTCCGGCACAAGGATACTCTCCTTGTGCCGGTGCTATTAACCTTCCGGCAAGGATATTGCAACCAATCCATTATGGAAAATTGTCCCTTTTGCCTCATTGCTGCTCACCAACTATCCGCGACCATCCTTTATGAGGACGATCAGGCCATTGCCATTGCCGACCTGCATCCCCTCGCGAAGGTGCACATTCTCGTCATTCCCAAAATCCACATCGCTTCCATGAACGAACTTTTGCCCGAACACAGCATGCTCTTGAGCGAATTGCTGCTCACGGCACGCAAGATCGCCTTTGAGCAGGGCATCGGGGATGACGGCTACCGCCTGGTGATCAATACCAACGCGAATGGCGGTCAAACCATCTTTCATTTGCATGTCCATCTGCTGGGCGGAGCTCCTCTAGGCGCTGACTTGATGACCCGGGGATTACGATGAGGAGTGGTTCCAGAGCCGCAATCGTCTTGATGCTCTCGGCCTTTTTAAGTACAGCCTGTACCCAGCATGCCCCCGGAACCCACCCCTGGCTGCTCAACACCAGCACACCACCGGTTGCCCTGGGCGCCTCAAAACAGGCACAGGCGCTTCTTCCCACGGCGCGTCCGGCAAATTCACCCTACTTCACCCCCACCCCCGATGCCCCGCACACCCTCCCCACACTGCGCGCTGACGTTGTGCAATACACGGTGCAGTCTGGCGATTCCCTTGCTTCGATCGCGCTCAGTTACAACCTGGAGACCAGCGCGCTGGCTTCCGCCAACGGCCTTTCTGCTTCAGATTTGCTGCAAGCCGGGCAAGTACTCACAATTCCGGCACCGCAGCCCACCCTATCGCCATCGAATTTCAAGATCATCCCCGATTCCGAACTGGTCTACGGCCCGGTCAGTTCCACGTTGGACGTTGCCGCCTTTGTACAGGCGCAGGGGGGCTACCTCAGCCTTTACACTGAAGTCGTGGATAAATCCACTCTCAGCGGCGCCCAGATCGTTGCCACCCTGGCCAAAGAATATTCGGTCAACCCGCGCTTGCTGTTGGCCCTGCTTGAATATCAATCTAGTTGGGTAACCAAGTCACAATTACAAGAACCGAGCCTCACCTATCCGATGGGTCTGGCAGATGCTAGCCGGGCCGGGTTATACCGCCAGCTTTCCTGGGCGGCCAATCAGCTTAACCGCGGTTATTACCTGTGGGGAGTGAACGGGCTCAGTTCGGTGCAGCTCGCCGATTCCAATCTGGTTGCCTTTCCAGCCGCGCTCAATGCCGGTACCGTCAGCGTGCAGCGCCTATTCGCGCTGGTGGATGATGCCTCCAATTGGACAAACGCAGTCTCGGAAAATGGCCTTTACGCCGCGTATGTACGCCTTTTTGGCATTCCTTTTGATCTATCCATCGAGTCTCTGCTCCCCGCTAATCTCAGCCAACCGGTCATGCGTCTGCCTTTTAAAGACGGCGATAGCTGGTCCTTTACCGGCGGCCCTCATTCCGCCTGGGGAGACAGTGCCGCCTGGGCTGCCCTCGATTTTGCGCCCCCGGGGGATTCTTACGGCTGCTATACCACCAACATCTGGGAGGTCGCCGTTGCCGACGGCATCATCGACCGCTCCGAAAACGGTGAGGTGGTGCTGGACCTGGACGGAGACGGCCTGGAACAGACCGGTTGGACTGTTTTATATATGCACGTTGCCTCTACTGACCGTGTCAAATCAGGCACCCAGGTCAAAGCGGGCGATCAAATTGGCCATCCTTCTTGTGAGGGCGGCATTTCCAACGGCACCCATCTCCATTTAGCCCGGCGGTATAATGGGGTATGGATCTCCGCTGATGGATCTATTCCCTTCGTTTTAGATCGCTGGACCTCTCACGGTACCGGTACTGAATATGATGGGACGTTGACTCGCGGCGGACAAACAGTAACCGCATGGAATGGACGCATTGCAGATAACCAAATCCAACGCTAGACGCTTCAAATTAGCAACAGTCGCCGTCCTTTGGCTGGGGACTATATTAGCTTGCAGTAAAGGCTATATCACTCCTCTNNTCGCTGCCCACATTCACCGATGTGCCGGCCATCACCGACACCCCTGCACCCACGGCCACCTTCGACCCGAATGCTACGGCCAAACCGCCCATCCAATACTACACGCAATCCGGTGACACTCTGCCTTCCATTATTGGTCGTTTCGGCATAACTGCCGATGAGATCAGCTCCAGCGAGACCCTCCCGGCTACCGGCATCATCAACCCGGGCGTACTACTCATCCTTCCGGATCGGATCGGTACAACCACCCCCTCCACCAAGATCATGCCCGACAGTGAAGTTGTCTATTCCCCATCGGCTGTCGATTTCGATATTGCGGCATTCATCAATAAACAGCCGCATGGATATTTACGCACTTACGTTGAAGAGATGTCCACCGGCAACCTGAGCGGTGCCGATGTTGTCAAACTGGTGGCCGAAGAAAATTCCTGCAACCCTTATTTGCTGCTGGCCATTCTGGAATACAAGAGCCATTGGGTCACCGCCCAGCCCACCAATCTGGCTGAATCCGATTACCCAATGGGTTACATCAAAGTGGAAAGCCGCGGTTTGTACTACCAGTTAAGTTGGGCAGTACAGCAACTCTCCATCGGTTACTACGGCTGGCGTGCCGGCACCCTGTCGGAGCTAACTTTTAAAGATGGCAGCCATTTACGAATGGGACCGGAACTGAACGCTGGTTCAGCCGCCGTTCAATACCTGTTCGCACAGTTATACGAACCACAAGAATGGAACGCGGCGCTCTATGGCAGTGAAAGTATGCCCGCAGAAATGACGCAGATGTTTGGTGATTTCTGGGCGCGCAGCCAAAAAGTGGAACCGCTTTACCCTGCCAATTTGGTTCAACCCACCCTGGAACTGCCCTTCCAACCTGGCGAAGCCTGGAGTCTTACCGGCGGCCCGCATCCGGCCTGGGGACCGGGCGGCGCCCTGGCCGCGTTGGATTTTGCTCCTCCTTCCACCGTATCAGGCTGTGCAGAATCGAACTACTGGGTGACCGCTATGGCGCCTGGTTTGATCGTGCGCGTGGGTAACGGCATGGTCATTGAAGACCTGGACGGCGACGGCATTGAACAGACCGGCTGGGTCATCATGTACATGCACATTGAAACCCGCGACCGCATCTCAGTGGGGATGAAAGTGAATACCAATGATAAAATTGGTCATCCGTCCTGCGAAGGCGGAGAAGCCACCGGTACGCACACGCACGTAGCTCGCAAATTCAACGGTGAGTGGATGTTAGCCGGCGGTCCCGTTCCTTTCAAGATGAGTGGATATGTCGCCAGCGGCGGTGTTATCCCTTATCAGGGGTCGCTCAGCAACGGCGTCACGACCGTGATCGCAGCTTCAAATTCGGCTCCTAAAAGCAGTATTTCTCGACCGCGAAATTAACAACCGCAGAATTGTTGTGGCTAAATGAATAGAACAAAGTTGGTTTTCTCCAAAACAGAGCTCATCAAAGGTTTGAATTTTTCCCTTATCCTGCTCATGCTGGCTGCCTGCGCTCCCGCAGGCCAGACGCAAACGGCCGTACCCATCAGCAGCGCCACGGTCATCGCCACAGAGCAAGTAATCACCGCCACCCCGCTGCCCACCCGCACCACTTACAACCCGGGCACATTGGTAGATTACCTGGCTCAAACCGGCGACACTCTGCCTGCACTGGCCGCACATTTTAATACTACCGAAAAAGAAATCCGCGAGGCGAACCCCACTTTGCCATCAAATGTCACCACCCTGCCGCCGGGTTTCCCTATGAAAATTCCCATTTATTACAAAGCGCTCTGGGGTAATCCTTACCAGGTCCTGCCCGATTCATTGTTCGTCGATGGACCTGCCCAGATCGGTTTCAATACCGTCGATTATGTGAATGCTCAACCCGGCTGGCTTAAAAATTATTCGGCGCTGGCAGGCGGAGTCACCCGCCAGGGAGGAGACCTCATCAACTATGTTGCCACAGACTTTTCCATCAGCCCGCGGTTGCTGCTGGCCGTGGCCGAATATCAAGCCGGCGCGCTTTCGCAGCCTGTTCTGGACAAGGCCAATGAAGATTACCCGCTCGGATATGAAGAAATGTATCATAAAGGTTTTTACCTGCAGCTTACCCACGCAGCCAATCAATTGAACGATATCTACTACCAATGGCGCACAGGCAATTTTTCTACCATCACTCATCTGGATAGCACCATTGAACATCCTGACCCGTGGCAAAATGCTGCTACAGTGGCCCTGCAAAATTATTTTTCCACCCTGCTGCCGGTGCCGGAATATCAAATTGCCATTTACGAGAACGGGTTCGAAGCTACTTACAAAAAACTGTTTGGCGATCCCTGGCTAGATGTCAAGCCACATATCCCAGGTAGTCTCACCCAACCGACATTTACCCTGCCCTTCCCGGCAGGGCAGGTCTGGGCTTTTACCGGGGCAGCACATACCGGCTGGGGTGAGAAGGGTGATTTCCCGCTGGCCGCTATGGATTTTGCTCCTCCAACAGCCGTGGGGGGGTGTTTTGTAGCAGCCGAATATGCGCTGGCTGTTGCCCCCGGAGAAATCGTACGCTCAGAGACTGGCCTGGTCGTGCTTGACCTGGATGGCGATGGCGACGAACACACCGGTTGGGATATTCTCTATCTGCATATGGCCAACACCGATAAAGTACGGCAAGGCACTGTGCTCAAGACAGGCGATCCCATCGGCCATCCATCCTGCGAGGGCGGTGAAGCCACCGGTACCCACGTTCACATTGCCCGCAAATATAACGGGGAATGGATAGACGCCGACAGCGCCCTCCCCTTTGTGATGGACGGCTGGACTCCGCATAACGGATCAGCGGCGTACCTGGGTACCCTTACCAAAAACGGGAATACAGTGACCGCCAACGATAAATCTTCACCGCAAAGCATGATCACTGCTGGAAATTAGTTGTTGTATACAAAGAGCTCCCACTCAATACAGATTGGGAGCTCTTTTTCCGTCAATAGGAAACTCATAATTTACCGGAAAAGAAATTCCCGGAGCTTCTCAGCCTTCTTTTAGGGTGACCTTTGTGCTGATCTCGGCTGCCTTACGTAAGGTTGCCATCACAGAGCAGTATTTCGTTTCGCTCAACTCAACCGCACGTTTTACGGCTTCCATTTGCAGACCTTTGCCGGTGACCACGTATTCCACGGTGATTTTGTTGAATATCTTTGGGTGGTCTTCTACGCGCTCTCCGTGCACCAAAACTTCAAAGTGGTTCACAGCCTGTTTCTTTTTCTCCAAAATGGATACAACGTCCATGCCAGTGCAGCCGCCCAGACCGATCAATAACATCTCCATAGGAGAGACGCCGTCGCCAGCGCCACCGTGTTCGGGTGTTGTTCCGATGGGTACTTCAAACCCGGAATCTGCGACACCGGTGAAGGACAATCCCTGTTTCCAGGTTACTTTAGCATCCATTTTTTCTCCTGATAGCTTCTCAATTAATTATAACCAGTTCGGCGGTTATTTTGCCAATGCAGTCTTGATCTCTTCAACCAACTGGAATTCCGGGTAAGCCCCAACAACTGTACCGGCGCCCATATTGATCGTGGTCTGCGGCACACCCTGCACGCCAAAACGTCCCGCCAGTTCCGG
>PMIV01000134.1 GCA_003158355.1 Anaerolineaceae bacterium | reverse complement strand
GTTTCATGGCTCGGAGAAAATGCCGGTTATCTCGAAGGCTCCGCATATCCAACACTGAACGGCAACAGCGTTCTGACTGGCCATAATTACCTCTCCAGCGGGCTGCCCGGTCCATTCGTACACATCAAAGACCTAAAATTTGGCGATCTGGTAATTGTGCATGCTTTTGGCGCGCAATATATCTATCAAGTGCAAACCATCGATTATTTACAACCCGGCGAAGTAAAAAAACTGTTAAAGCACGAAGAAACACCCTGGCTGACCTTATTGACCTGTGACCAATATAATAATGCAGTGGGAACTTATCAAATCCGTGTCGCGGTACGGGCAGCCCTGATCACCGAAAAAGCAGGAAAATAAATCGTTACGAAAAAACAGAAGATCAATTTACTAACAGTTTCTTTATTGAATAGAATGCTTTGTGAACCTTGAAGACGATTTTTTAGAAATGATCCTCAAAATCTGTTTATTTGTCTAATATAATTCATATACCTTTTTTCAAGTTTTTAATATACAATATTATTATTGGGAGCGATGACCTGAATACTTAATTGGTCGCTTTCTCCTTGTGAAGGAGAGCGTATTCAGAGAGCGAACAGCGAAACCGGCCGGAATATGGCTGGTTTTTTAATTCGGAGGTTTTAATGAATCAAATCGCTTTTCAAGGTCCAGATAATTTAGTGCTGAACGGCCCAAAAAATGATGTTAGGCTGCGTACCAACGTTCAGGACAAGCTGCTGGTAATTGATGACGAACTGGATACCGTTCTATTATTAAAGGCAATACTCGAGCGAGAAGGATATGAAGTGTTTGGCGCTTCAAACGGACTGGATGCCATCCAAAAAATTCCCAGCATTCAACCCTCCTTGGTCATTACTGACATGATGATGCCACAGATGGACGGATGGCAAACCATTCAGAAATTACACGAAATCTCCGACATCCCAATCATCATTCTCTCAGTGCTCAACCAAAAAGAGAGCATTGTGCGCGCGTTGGAATTAGGTGTCGATGACTACATCACCAAACCATTCGATCAAACCGAGGTCATTGCCCGGGTTGAATCTGTGCTGCGCCGTACGCTCACCAAGTCAAAGATCAGCCGTATTGGCATCGACAGTATCGGCCTGGTCCTGGATTTGGACACGCATGAAGTCTTTTACCAGGGAAAATGTTTCCAGCTCACCGGAAAGATGTTTGACGTTCTCTACCTGCTCATGCAAAATGCCCCAAAATTGGTTACTTACGAAGAATTAACCCTATCCATCTGGGGGGAAGATACCGTTGCCATCCGCAACCGCCTGAAATATCTGATCTACCTGCTCAGGCAGCAATTTATCGATGGTAATGTGAACGCTGATTTCATCAATAATATCGGCCGTTTGGGATACAAGATCTCGACGAATTAATAATTATTCTTTATTTGGGTTCAAAATTGAATATCCGGATCTTTGCGGGTTATCCCAGCAGCCGGGCAGCCTGGATGGCCAATTGCAAAAGCTGATGCCGGTCACCCCCCGCGCCGGAACCAATCGCGCCTATCCCAACCCTCAGGCACAACCAGATCGCCGCCGTAGACTACCTCGCCCAGCATCACTTCGCGGAATTGCGCCACCGCGAACAGGGCCGCGGCTTCCATCTCAACGACCGAGCAGCCTTCGGCCAATCTGGCCGCACGTTTGCCCTTGGTTTTGCGGTAAAGTCCGTCTGTGGTCCAGGCTTTGCCCAGACGGTAATCGATACCAGCCTCTTTGAACACGCTGATCAATGATTGCACCACGCGCTGGTGCGGATCCACCTCGCGTGACGGCGGCAAGTAGTGATAGGAAGTACCCTCGTCGCGTACCGCACTGACCAGGATCACCGGGTGACCCACAGCAATCTCCGGGTCCAACACGCCACAGCCGCCGCAGACCACAAAGCGCGTCACCCCCAGCGCGATCAATTCCTCCAGAAAACCGGCTGCCAGCGGCGCCCCCACCCCCGGGTGAACCACTGTCACCGGCCNNTAATACTCCCAGGCTGGGCAGATGGATATCCGCTCCCTTGCGGTACGGATCAGGCGAGAGGATGGCGCTGCGGTCGCTGTCAAATTCCAGGATGGGCGCATTCTCAGTCATATTAACCCCTTACAGACGCCTCATATTCGGCGCCAAATTTTGTCTCGAATTCTTTCAGCGCGTCTTTGGCGATCTTGCGCGCAGCCGCGGTATCGCGCGCCAGGATGCGTTTGGCACAGGCCACGGATTCCGCACGCAGGTCGGGGCGGAACTTGGCGGTGTTGCGCAGCGCCCAGTTGACCGCTTTCCAGACAAAGTTGCGGGCATCGTCGCTGGCCGCTTCGATGAGGTGAAAGTAGGTGCGCACCGTCTCATCGGAGATGTCTTTGCGGTGGATCACCAGGGCGGCGATCATGGCAAAGGCAGCCCGGCGCACAAATTCCTCATCGCGCGCTGCCCATGCAGGGATGACCTGCAAAACGAACGGCGTGTGGATGAACAACTCATCCGTGACCTCGTCGCAGACATCCCAACTCTCGAACTGGCCCGCCCACTGCTCCATCTGAGCCAGCGTCACCTGCGCCGGGTCTTCTACCAGCGCTGCCATAATGCGCGCTTCATGGATGCCGGTCGCCCACAACTGCCCGGCCAGCTCGTGGCTGCGTACGCCTTTGGCCAGCTTACGCAGGTCGGTCACCGACACGCCCAGTTGAATGCCGCCGGTGATGGCAAAGCGCTGCTGCCCGGCCACGTTCTCCG
>PMIV01000028.1 GCA_003158355.1 Anaerolineaceae bacterium | reverse complement strand
ATCCGCACCAAAATAAATCCATCAAAACTCAATTTGACATTCATATACAAATCCAATAATTCATTAGTACACTAATGATTAGGAGACAACGAATAATTTGGATGAATTTCAACGAGTGGAAGATTGGGAATTGCTGGCGCAATTCTCACAGGCCTATCGAAGTCTTTCTGATGCACTGATGGATCAGATTGAGCTACACCGTTCGCAGGCCATGGCGCTGTGCAAATTATTTGCCCAAGACGGGGTCACGCAGACCGAACTGGCTCAGCAGCTTTCTTTGCAGGGCGCCACGGTAACAGATATGCTCCAGCGTATGGAAGAAAGCGGGCTGGTGGCTCGCCGGCGCGACAGTGAAGATAACCGTCTGGTGCGAGTCTATCTCACCGAAGCCGGAAGAGAAAAAGAGCGGTTCATCAGGGATCAGTTTTTAATACTTGAAGCCAAAGTCTTTGCCAATTTCGATGAGGATGAGCGCTTTATGCTGCGGCAGTTACTCAACCGTGCTGTAGAGAACATCAACTATAAACAATAATTTTTTATCGTTCGATTTGGAAAATAGAAAGGACTTACAAAATGAATATCGCACTTTGGATTGCACAAGGATTGTTAACCGCATTATACATTGTTGCCGGAGGAATGAAAGTATTTACCCCTGAGAAAATGAAAGCTCAAATGCCCGAGGCCCAAAAGCACTCGACGAATTTTTTCCGCATGATCGGTACTCTTGAATTGCTTGGCGCGCTGGGCGTCATACTGCCCATGGTAACCGGGATCTTGCCCTGGTTGACTCCTTTGGCTGCAATTGCCCTGGTCGTAGTTCAGATATTGGCAATCTTGACCGTACATCTCCCGGCAAAAGAGTATCAGGCGCTGCCTTTTAACCTGTTCCTGCTGGCACTGGCAGTTTTTGTGGCCATCGGACGGTTTTCTCTTTTCCTGCACTAAAACAGGGGACTTAGCCTTAGTTGTAAATGGGAACTAAGAGATTTTTGAAAGGATAATTATGATAATTAATGAAATTCGTTCATTTCTGGAAGCACCCCGAATCGCTTATCTCTCGAACATTGACCTGCAGGGCTATCCACACACGGTTCCAGTCTGGTTTGCCGTGGATGGTGACGACCTCATTTTTAGCGCCGCCAAGAAACGCGCCAGAGTAAAACAAATCCTTGCCAATTCGAAAGGTTGTGTCGTAATTGGCGGGAACACTAACGATGCTGAAGGATATTTGATCAAAGGTGATTTCAAAATTGAAGATGACCCCTCTTTCACTTTAAGAGATAAAGTTTTATCTCACTACCTCGAAGGAAAAGACCTGGAGCAATTCCTGGCGAGTTTGGCCGGGGAAGAACGGGTCATCTTTCGCTTGATCCCGCTCAGTGTGATTCGGGTTCATTAAATAATAAATATTTATTTCTGGGTGTTTCGTTGCCCTGGGAGAAAAAAATGAAAGTCGAAATATGGTCGGACGTAGTTTGTCCGTGGTGTTACATCGGCAGGCGCCGCTTTGAAAAAGCATTGTCGGAGTTTGAGCACAGTGATCAAGTCGAAGTGATCTGGCGCAGTTTTCAGCTTGACCCGGATGCCCCGCGTGATTATGCAGGCAACGTCAATGACATGTTGGCAGAGCATTATGGCATCAGCCTGGCACAGGCGAAAAGTAAGAATGCACAGGTTGCCGAACTGGCAGCATTGGAAGGCCTCGAATACCATTTAGATCAAGCCCATCCAGTAAATTCGCTGGATGCACACCGTCTTCTTCACCTAGCTGCTCAGCATCATTTACAGAGTGAAATGAAAGAACGGCTGCAAAAAGCCTATTTTACCGACGGAAAGGTCATTAGCGATCCCGATACGCTGGTACAGCTTGCTATTGAGGTTGGCCTGGATGAAGCTGAAGTGCGCCGCATGCTGGCAAGTGATGACTTTGCCAACGAAGTTCAAGCAGATATCAATCAGGCAGGGGCTTTAGGTAGTACCGGTGTGCCTTTCTTCGTCTTCGATCAAAAGTATGCCGTTTCGGGTGCCCAGCCTGTAAAAGTATTTCTGAAAGCATTGGAGAGCACCTGGTCAAGTTCACACCCGGAATAACGTGGATACAAATAGCTCACAGATACTTTTGAGAGAAAGCTAAACCATTTTACAAAGGTCAAATATATTCAGATTTTTAGATAACAAGAGATGGAAATCGCTGTGATTAATGTCGCTTGCATTGGCATTTAGTTTATGATATGATATTTCCATCGTGTGAGAAGACAACAGTGTTTTCTCTTTTCTTATGAAAATCCCTCCAGATGGATGGATTTTCGTTTCATATCAGGTCCAATAACGGTATTGGTCGGGGAAATTCCGATCTGGATATTAATACCGGAGGGAAAAATGACAACTTCATTCCTGACCCGTGATGGGTATCAAAAACTCCAGGACGAGCTCGATTTTCTTCGCACCCAAAAACGCGAAGAGATTGCCAATCGTCTCCATGAAGCCATGGAAGGCGGAGAACTGATCGAAAACGCTGAATACGAAGCAGCAAAAAATGAACAGGCTTTTGTAGAAGGCCGGATTAAAGAATTGGAAATCTTGCTCGCCACTGCACATATTATCGACGAAAAACCCTCTGCAGGGAAGATCGTTCAGGTAGGTTCTTGCGTAACAATTCAAGAAGAAGGCAGTAAAGAGAAGGAAGAATACTTCATTGTGGGTGTAGCCGAAGCCGACCCCCCCGAAGGAAAAATCTCCAACGAGAGTCCGCTTGGTCGTTCCTTATTGAATCATAAAGAAGGGGATGTCATCCAGGTGGATGCACCTGCTGGTCCCTTTGTAGTCAAGCTGATCAAGGTAGGCTAAACTCTGACCGGGGGTCACACCTTGGTAACCCGGGGTGATCCACTCTTTGCATTTTAGAGCCTGCCCCCAAAACTTTTGGGGGCAGGCTTTTCGTTAGAAAAGGGAATCCATAAATATGCAACTCTCTGACCTTGAAAAAATCCGTT
>PMIV01000287.1 GCA_003158355.1 Anaerolineaceae bacterium | reverse complement strand
ATAATTCCAACCTGATCCCCTGGCAGATGCTGGTCAAAAAGGTGGGGATTCGTCTGCAAATCTTGCAGCCGAAAGAGGATGGCACATTCGATATGGCTGCGTTCGAACAGGCACTGACCAGGCCGGTCAGACTCGTTTCTTTCGGCTTTTCATCCAACCTGGATGGCGTGATCTTGCCGGCGGAACAGATCATCAAGCTGGCGCACAAACACGGCGCGCTGGTGATGCTGGACGGCGCCCAAACCGTTCCGCACCACAAGGTCAATGTGCACGCACTGGATGTGGACTTTTTGGCATTTTCGGGGCATAAGTTATTAGGCCCATCCGGTACCGGCGTGCTTTACGGAAAATACAAACTGCTGGATGCGCTTTCTCCCTTTTTGGTCGGCGGAGATACCGTTGCCACTTCCACCTATGAAACCTGTGAGTTTTTACCTGTCCCGGAGAAATTTGAGGCCGGGCTGCAAGATTATGCCGGTATCATCGGTCTGGGAGAAGCTGTTCGCTATTTGCAGGCTGTTGGTTTTGATGCAATCCAGAAGCAGGAACTGCTGCTGAACCGCTGTTTCAGTGAAGGGACGAGCGACATTCCTGGTTTTCATTTGATCGGCCCGGCTGACCCGGCACTGCGCGGCGGCATTTTTACTTTTTACATTGACGGCATCGATTCCCATCGTATTGCCCTGATGCTCGATCAGATGGCCAATATCTGCGTCCGATCGGGACAGCACTGCGTACATTCCTGGTTCAATGAGCATCACATCAAGGGGTCAGTACGTGCTTCGGTCTATTTTTACAACACACAAGAAGAAGCCGAATTATTCATCGAGAACCTCAAAAAAATTAGAAAGGTGCTTTAAGGCCTATGTTTTGTGTAGCAGCCGCAATTATTTTATCGATCCTGGGGATCTTTAGCGCCGCCAACCGCCAACTGGCAAAAGAGGCGCTGGATTGTGTTTTTCATCGCATCACCTTCCGACCCTGCACGACCGGGTTCGACGAGAAAATGAAGGCCAAGATCCTGGGCAAAGTCATCAATCGCTCAGAAAAAACCGCACGCTTTTTAAACAGCCATTTTGAGCTGCTGGCCTGGATCTTCTTCGTGTTAATATTGGGCGCCAGCGTTTTTGCTGTCCGCGGAGTTTATCTTTTCTACACCACCGGGAATTGCAACGGCGTCAACAACAGCGGGTTTTGCATTTTCGATCCGACTGGAGAGAATAATGAGACCTCCAGCACCAACGGGGGTGCCTGCCCGGTGCCGACGAATAAAGCCGGCGGCGGCGGGTTAACCCTGCAGGGTGTCGATCTGAGCCTGTGGCCGGTGAAGAACACCAACGCCAGTAACAAAGTGGTTTTCGTGGGTTGTTATTCTTGCGATTACACCCGCAAGGTCTGGCCGGAGATCAAAGCGCTGGTAGAAAAGTTCCAGCCCGAGTTTTTCTTCGCGGAATACCCGACCAAGCTGAAAACAGATTATTTGTCGAAAGTGGGTTATTGCGTCTTCAACCAGGATCAGGATAAATACTGGCAGATGAACGACGTCCTATTTGCTGAGGACAAATCCAAACTGGAAGACCATGCGGCCACGGAAAAGATCTTAAGCGACCTGGGGCTAAACGTGGATAACGTCAATGCCTGCATCAATGACCCGGCTACTGAGGCGAACGTGCAAAAGATCTTCACCGAGGTGCGTAAGACCAATTTTTACGGCACGCCCACGATCTTCATCAACGGCGAACCGTTGGTTGGTCCGAAGCCGTATCGTGTATATGCCATTCAGATGGAAGGTTTCTTCTATTGGTTGAAATAGGGATATTTTGTAGGGGTAATTCATGAATTACCCCTACCGTGTTAAATAAAATGGTGTTTAGATCAGGTTTGCCGAATGTAACAATTCGCGGTTGGAGAGAATTTCTGNNCCGGCGCTGGGTTCGTCGAACAGCCAGACGTCCGGTTCCAGGGTCAGCAGCGAAGCCAGTGCCACTTTCTTTTTTTCTCCGCCCGAGAGTTGGTGCGGAGCGCGGTTGCGCAGGCTTTCGATATGCAGCGTCTGCAAGGCTTTTTCGACGCGTTCCTGCACCTGCTGCCGCGAAAGATCCATCTGCAGCGGAGCGAAGGCCAATTCATCCAGTACAGTGGGTAAAAATAACTGTACATCGCTGTCCTGAAAGACCAATCCTACCCGCGCGCGAAATGCCGCGTTGAATGTTTCGTCCCGAAATTTTTCTTCATTTATTGCATTCCCTGAATAATAAATTTCTCCCGAGGTGGGGAAGTACAACCCGTCCAGCACTTTGAGCAGTGTGCTTTTCCCGCAGCCGTTGGAACCGAGCAGGACGAGCTTCTCTCCGGAGTGTACCTCCAGGTTGATGTTGTCCAGCGCCAGCACTGCGCCTTCATAAGTATAAGAAACATTGACGAGTTTAAAGAGTGGGGCGTTTATTAAGGGGGATTGATGCATAAAATACCTTTATTGTCAGGCCAGGAATAAAACACTGAGCAGTACGGCCAATGAAATGATCAGCATCAGCCCGTCCCACCAGTGGAATTGAAAGTCATCCAGTGTCCGCGGGTAGTGATGGTAGCCGCGCGACTGCATGGCCAGGTAAACTTCGCTGCTGAGTGATAAAGACTTGCTCAATAATACCCCGCCGGTGGCTCCCAGAAGTTGGCGTTCCTGTGCTCGCGGCAGTGGCCTAAGCAGACGGCTTTTGCGGGCTGTGAACATATCGTTGGCTTCGTGCAGCAGCAGGTGGATGTAGCGATAGGTCATAGCCAGGATCAACACGATCACATCCGGCAGGTGAAGGATGCCCATTGCTTTGAGTACATCGTTCCAGGGGGTCGTCAGGATGAGCAGCGTGGCCAGTGAAATGGAGGTGGTCACGCGCAGGAGTAAAAACGCGGCGGTGGCAGCCCCGGTGCGGGTGATGATGACTGCTCCGGGCAAGGTCCATAAAGCCGGACCGGGAGTTAAAAAGAGCGCGGGCAGGGCGATCAGACTGGTGAAGAGCAACACCAGCAGGCACACCCGCTTTACAAAAGTCCACAGCGGAATTTTGGAAAGAACGGCTGACAACAAGACAATTACGAAGAAGACTCCAAGCACCCACAGTTGGTGAGTGGAACCCACGGCAATGAGCAGCAACAGAATGCCGATCAACTTGGCGCGCGGATCAAAACGCTGCAGCAGTCCGTCTTCGCGGGCAATTTGCTCGGCAAATACAGACTGCTCCAGAGTACGATTGATCTCGACCAGCGTGCTTTCAACGAAACTGTTTTGCGCCAATTATTTACCCTGTGAAGCGGCTATATTGTTAGAGGATTTTTTACCGGTTGTAACCAGAAACGTGAACAACCAGGCAATTATTGCAATCAGAATGATGCCTACCGCAGCGGACAGAATATAGCCGATGTTAGTGTTACCGAGTGCTGGCAAATCATAATCTGGCAAAGGGGCTGACCACAGCGATGAAAGAGATGCCAAACCAGTAGGAATAAATTTCAACCCCAGGCTGGCAAATTGTTCAGTTCCCCATTCGCCCCAGGCTGTTCCCGGTGCTAACAACCCGAGTGGAGAGATCACGATCAGGACGCCAAGCGTGATCCACAGCGGACGCCAGCGGGCGAAACCGCCAACTTCAGCAGGAGCTTGTGCTTCCTGGTTTATTTGCAATGCCGGTTTGTTGGCTCGCAGCAGATAAGCTACCACGGCAACGGTGACCAATGCCTCGACCACAGATGCGATCAGCGCATGCGGGATTACCATCGCCGGGATGGAAACCGAAAGGGGATACGGTGCATAGAGCGGTGTGCCGTCGGCAGTGTGGAAGAGAGCCGGCTGAATGCCAAACTCTACGGCAGCAAAGAAAGCAGCCACGGTCAATCCTGCCCAGGCGCCCAGGGCAGAGGCCCACAGCCGGCGTTTTGAAGTAATGGTCACGTTTTTTGTGATGGCGTGGTAAATGGCATAGCTGACATAGGGCAGCACAACGGCCATATTAAAACAGTTGGCGCCAAAAGAGAGGATACCGCCGTCCCCAAAGAAAACGGCCTGGATCAGCAGAGCAATCGATACCGCAATGGTTGCGATTTCCGGGCCAAGGATGATAGCAATCAGTGCGCCTCCGACGGCATGGGCAGTGGTGCCGCCCGGCAGGGGAACGTTGAACATCATGATCACGAACGAGAAAGCCGCCAGCAAAGCCACCAATGGGGCGGTTTTGGCGTTGAGTTTTTCGCGCAGCTTCTTCACGCCGCGCGCCCAGAAGGGCAGCACCAGCGCGAACATCACGATGCAGGTCACCGGGCTAAGATAGCCGTCCGGGATGTGCATGGCAGTGGTGAGCATCCAGCCGACCAAAACAGCATAATAGAGTTTCATCCCTGCAGGAATACTTTGGATGAGCCGTTTCATTTTTTAGGGCTCCGCTTTATTGGATTTTGTTCTCTAATTATAATTGCAAATGCAAATCTTTGCATTATGAATTTACATTTTGCTCA
>PMIV01000132.1:1587-4244 GCA_003158355.1 Anaerolineaceae bacterium | reverse complement strand
AGGTAAATGAATAAAGCGCTGATAGTGCAAAATGTAACTATTAATGAAATAGCCTGAGAAACAGGCAATTTGCCTGGCGATGTTTTATTTTCCATATTAAACCCCTTATAAATTATTTTGATCCCTTTATAAATATATAAGCCCAAGATTCCATGTCAAATAATTTCCACATCATTTTTACTCAAACCGGAGAAAAATTGTTACTTAAACTTTCTTAGTGTAGCATAAAATTCTCAATAAATTCCACAAAATCGAATGCCCTGAAATGGTTTCCTCTTGCAGTAATCGAAAAAAAGTAGTGAACAGCAAATATTTCCATTTAGTTATCAAACAGGATTTTTACAAAGTATTGTTCCGCGAGTTGAGCAAAAACCTCGTAATGATATCTGCAATTCTAATCTATCTTCCAAAAAAAATATTCTTACCGTAATAACTTCTGAAATTCTCTCAAATAAATCAATTAACAAGCACAACATCCTCTCCCGTATATTCACTTGCCACAAAATATTGTCTCCTTGCAGGGATACTGCTGATTCCGAGTTGGATATCGCTTGGTTTATGGGGGTATTACTAAAACGATAACTATCGACCCTCATCATCTGCAATTCAAGGATACATAACTTTAGCCAATTGTGAAATAACCAATAGCAATAAATGCCATATTAAAAAGTAGCACAGTTTCAATTAAGAGTTGCCAATACAGATGGTTCTTGTCTAAAATTACAATGACAGCCATTCTTCCAATTTAAATTTTCTCTATAAACGCTTAAAAACCAAGTTCATTTTTCTGACACAGATAATATTATTGAAAATATTAATAACTTTCGTAATAATGAACTTCAAAAGCGGAGATTCATTATGACCTGCTATTGGAAGTTGGCTAAAGAAATGCTCTCTCAGAGGAAACTTTCATTAACCAAAAAATCAAAATGAATTACCTGTCATGGGTTTGGAATCGTGCAACGTGATTCTAAATCCCCGACCGTTTTGGTAACTTCGTTTTCCTTCGAAAACAAAACCGTGTAATCATTAAAATTGCAAAGATACATGCTTTTCGAGAGGTTGGCTGCGGCTGAATCAGCATATTTAGGTTGAGAGAGCAAGTAAAGAGTATGCGAATCGGATTTCCCGGCTAGAAGGTCATTCCATACCTGCTGGGCGTTGGCTTCCATGGCATTGTAATCGGCGCGGGCGAAATAGCCGGAATTGACCGTCATATGGTTCTTATCCGCGTATAAGACCACCTGCTCATAATACTCCGTGGGGATAATCACAATCGACTTGTTGGTCTTGGCCGCTTCGCTCCAAAAGCTGTCTTGCATCTTGGAAGTGTACTCGGCATAGCCCTTGACCCGCTTGGATGAATACAGCGGTTGAATATCAAAGAATTGGATCAACAAAATTGGCAGCAAAAGCAGTTCGGGATGGCGTATATTGCGTGCAACCGCGATCAATCCAAATAACACCAGAAAATAGAAGACAGGCCAGATGAAACGTGCTGAGGCGCGGAAAAGGTCGAGAATATTTGATATTCCAGTCGAAAGAGGTATGTTCCATATCGGCGTGGTGTTGAAAAATGCTGTATTGGAGGCTGCAAAAAGGAGATAGCCCAGAGAAACGATTCCAAAGGGAAGCAGTACCTTGAGGTTTTTGCGCGCGCGGTCTTTGACTAGGAAGAGCAGCAGCGCAAGAGGGATGAGGATGAGGTTGCCGAGACCCAGATAACTGAAGCCTTCCTCCTGTCCATCGGATGCCAGCGGTAAACCTTTGAGAATTTTTGAAAAGCCGTCGGGATTGAAAAATCCGTTCAGATTCCATGAAAAATTGCCATACACCGACAGGACAATTTCGCCGGCAGACACCGCAAAAATTCCGGTGCAGTAACCGATCACAAAAATGACCGCAACCACAGCCAGAATGTCAATGAGAATGGGCCAGCGTTTTTTCTGGCCGGAGTAATGAAAATACAGGCTGATGATCCACAGTGGCATGATCATGGGAACAAAATAGAGGTGGATCAACATGGCCAGCGCAAAAAGGAACAGCCAGGCCCAGTGCCAGAGTTTATGGCGGTATTCCAGAATGACAAACCAGATCGCAGCCAGGATGATCCACTGAGCAGAGAGAGAGTTATGGAAGAAGGCGCGGTAGATCATGGTGGGGGAAAGCACCAGCAGGCAGGCGCCCAGAATCCTCGCTGGCCAGGAGCGGGTGAATTCTTTCAGGATCAGCATGCCCAGCAGCATCTGCCCGATGACTGAGGTCAATTCCCACAGCCCAAAATATTGAAAATTCTTTGGCAGCCAGTGGGAAAGCAATTTAAAGAAGAACGCAAACAACGGGATCGAATCCAGATAGGTGACTGACGTTCCGATGGGGTAGCCGTACGCCTGAATTGTGCCCAATGGAAAACGCCACGGTTCATTGCGGAAAAATTCCCAGCCAAGTTGATGCTGCAGCAGATCACGGCCGGTACTATAGATCCAGTTCACGTGTTTGAAATGCAGCGTGAAGTGGCCGTAAAGGAGCAGAAATCCGGCTAATCCAAAAAGAATGCTGAACACGATGATCAGCAGAGTATC
This sequence comes from Anaerolineaceae bacterium, assembly GCA_003158355.1. Lineage (GTDB taxonomy): Bacteria > Chloroflexota > Anaerolineae > Anaerolineales > Anaerolineaceae > UBA6107. The sequence continues at coordinate 1,662 of PMIV01000132.1, read as the reverse complement.
CAGCGCTTTGGGTGAGCATTTTTGACGAGAGGAATTATTCATGAGAGGGGCGATCCCAAATTAATTTTGTAATGT
>PMIV01000132.1:0-1580 GCA_003158355.1 Anaerolineaceae bacterium | reverse complement strand
CCTTTTTTGATTTTCGTGCAACATAAATAAAACTGATACGTAAATAAAGTATGTTAAATCAACAAGAAACCACCCTCAAAGTAGATGTCTCATCAGCGGCGGTAATCCCGACGATCGCTGATTTTGTTATCGCGCAGACTGAAGTCAATCGACGGCGTTGGTATGCCGTGGAAGAACGTCTGCCGGGTTTTCCGTGCGGGTACGATCGGGAGGAGAAAAAAGCCAATCAAAAACGCTTTAGCGAACAATTGGATTGGCTTACGATAAATTTAAACAAAAAACCTCAATACGAGGATGTCGGTAAGTACTTCGCTGAGGCTGCCGGCCACCGTTTTAAAGTATTGGGGATGAATGTGCTGGGTTTGACCAGTGAGCAGCTATCCGTCTTTGAAAAAGAGGGATTGGTCGAACTCTCACAGCAGTTCTTCCAGAGTGCGCGCGAGTTTGACCCGGCTATTCCCATGGAAGATATCTTCCAGGCTAGCCGCAATGTGTGGACTGCCACCTACCTGCAAATTCTGCTGGGGTTGGAAGCCAAATTAACCCCGGCTATCTTTGCCTACAGCATGCTCTATCCGGTGACGGACAACTTTTTGGATGATCCTGCCCGCACAAAAACAGAGAAGATGGAATTCAACCGTCACTTTTGTGTCTGGTTAAATGGGGAAGATGTTCCTCCGCAAAATCCGCATGAAGAAACCGTACTGCGGTTGATCAAAATGATCGAAGGTCAATTTGCCCGCGATCTGTATCCTCAAGTTTACGAAAGTTTGCTGGCGATCTTTTGCGCCCAGCAGGAAAGCCTGCTGATGCCAACTTATCCGGCAGCTCCGTATTCAGTCGATGTACTGGGAATCACACTTAGTAAGGGGGGAACCTCTGTGCTGGCGGATGGGGTGCTGGCGGCGGGGCAGTTGACCCTGGAGCAAATGCAGACGGTCTTTGATTACGGCTGTTTTGCCCAATTCATGGATGACCAGGAAGATGTGGCAGGTGATCTGCGTGCTCATTCCCTGACGGTTTTCACGGAAGCAGCCCGGGCAGGGAAACTGGATGCCACCATGAACCGCCTGTTTGCTTATTCCAAGGTGATCCTGGCTGAACTGGATGGATTCATGTCGGAGCGAACCACACCGTTGATCCAAGTCTCTCTGAAAGGGATCGACCTGCTATTGATCGATGCTTGTGCACGCACCCGCGCCTATTATTCCAGAATTTATCTGGACTATCTGGAAGCATTTTTCCCGGTCAGCTACGGCTATTTGAATAACCTGCGCCGGCAAATTCAAAAACGCAACTTGTCGTTGGAGCGCTTGATGAAAGCATTTTGGCCGGAAAAACTGAAGGCAGCATCATTAATCGATCAGACTTCTGGAAAGAACTGAAAACTTACGTTTGAGAGAAAAAAAGAGCAGATCATCTGCTCTTTTTTGATGGACAAGAGTTGAGGCTATTTACGCTTTTGACCAGCGCGCAAAGATAGCGGTAGAGAGAAAGCGGTTGACTGATTTTTCGCGCAGACCGATCTCGCCGCAGGTGGTGACGCCGGTGAAACTGTGCATGATCTCATCCACTGCGTA
>PMIV01000269.1 GCA_003158355.1 Anaerolineaceae bacterium | reverse complement strand
GTATTGTCGGTAATAATAATGTTTTTCCCGAACTTCGCCTGTTTCCGGCTGACCAGATTGACATTTTTGCGAAAGGTCAGCGACAGGCCGTCAGGTGATTGGGCAAATTCCAGTTCGTACAATTGCGGCGTCATATGGATATGTTCGCAAAACCGAACATATCGTTCTCGAACCGCTTCTTCGTTCCGCCAGTGCGGAGCCTTGTCCCTCACTTTGGCCCGTATGGCCAACAACTCCTGCCGCATAGCCTCCAGCTTATCGGCAAAGGTGTAGGCTTGCTTGCGGGCAGACGCCGGGGTATGGGTAACAATCACGGTCCGTTCTTTGCCCCAGTACTCACCCTTGGTCCGGTACGCGAGCAGACACTCATTCGCTTGATCTTCTGTAATGCGCCGACGATTGTCAGCCGTATTGGCAGGCTCAAAGCGATCCAGCGGAGTTGTCGCCAGATCCTGAGCAAAATATGTCGAATAGGTGGTGATAAAATGAATCCGGGAGTGCTCGTCAATCCAGGCATAATTGTCATCGGCGTTCATGCCCTTGTCGATGACCACGGTAAGCCGCTCTTTCGTTTTATTTAAACCGCAGACCATGCCGAACATTTCGTCCATCACGGCTTCAAAATGCTTGCTGTCATGGGTATTACCCGGATAGACGCTGTAATATAACGGCAATCGTGAATCCCGGGCGACCAGAAGTCCCAGGCCGATCTGGCGCAGATGATGCTTGCCGGCCTTGTTCTTCCCCCGCTGGGCAAGCTCCGACTCGGTTTGACTGGCCATGTAGGTGTAGTAATTGGTGGTGTCGAAGAGCAGGCAATCGGCGGATGGCGTCTCGACCTGCCAGATGCGCTCAAAAAATCGGCGGGCAATCGTCTGTAGATCTGTTTCGGTCACCCGGTCCCATTTTTCCCAGTAGCGCTTGCTGGTGAGTTCATCCAGCTCGATGGGCCGGATATGCTGAATGGAGGTTTTCCGGAACCAATCGGCAAGTTTGTTCTTACTGACGGCCTGCACCATCCGGTTCAGCACGCAATAGAGAAAATACTCTCCGACCGAAGGTCCCGTCTCCCTCTCTGCCCTGGGAACGATACTGTCGACGATGCCGCAGAGATCAATATCCCGGTCGATCTGATGCGCCAGCCAAAGAGAACCGAATTCTTCAACCTTCAGGTTCAGAATATCAGCTTCTTTGCCTCCAAGCAAACCGGCCACCTTTTCCGGAGATCCGATGTAGATCTGGGAAACGACCTTGGGCTTGCCATCGACCCTGGCAATCTCCCTCACGTAGAGGTAGGGTCTTCCTTTTTTGGTTTTTATGTGAAAATGCGCCATGCAGGCATAATACCAGTAGGGTCTTACATGTCAATAGAAACATTTCTCTGAGCCCAGTATTTATCGGGCATTACGCGTGGCAAGATTGATATTGCTGGAGGGTCTTACATGGTTGGGTGGCGCAACATGTTGATGTTAAAAGGAATTGCTGGGCGGAAAGAGATTATCTCCGAAACTCCTGTTTAGGGCAGGGAAGTACGGGCAACAAACAATTTACGTTCATCAATTCAATCTTGATGATTCTTCTTGTGTTTCTTCTTACCTGGCAGAAGATCCATTCCGGGCGAACCCGCTCAGCAAAATTCTATTACCAGCCCTGTTCCACGGCTTTTTGATGCAGGTAGTAGCGCTGGCTGTGCTGATTATCATTACAAAAAGGTTTGAGCGCTCGGCGTGAGCCTCTTGATGATCAACGTGAAATATCAGCTGATCTTATTCTTGATTGTGTCGGTTTTTTCCCGGAATTTCTGACTGAGGCTATTAAACCCACTGGTAGGCCTCTTTTTTCTGATGAGCCTGAAAACCACGAATATCAAATATTAATGAACCATCCTCCATGCATGGCATGGAGGGAGAGGCTATATCGCCCCAGGAAGCTTTAGGGGCATTGATAACGGCAATCCTGCTGGCCTTCACTTTGGGAAGAAGCGATTTGAGGCTTTTTCGAAAATTGGTGATTTGGCAGTAACTAATAAAGAAAGATTCTACTTCACTGAAATCCAACACTATGTGAAAGCGTTTTTTGATTTTTAGTCTGAGCAATTCGCTCAGACTGTCAAGTAGTGTTTTATAGAAGATGAAATCATAATATTTTACTGTTATTACATCATTTTTTTTATCAAGTTCTATTCTGAAATTCTCCATATATCCTCCTTGTGACCTGATTCAAAAATAGCTACTTCTGATTGTTAAAATAATCGCGCAGAGATTTTTTGTCAAGAGTTTTGGGAGTATATCACTTCCTTGATAATGTCTCAGGACCTCTCCACCCAACTTCAAAACCGCACGTCCCTTCCTTTTGAAATCGAGTGCACAAACAGATTTCAAAAGCGAGAGCAGATTATTATTCTGATCGACTTTCGTGTTCTTTTCTTCAAAAACGTCCGGAAACAAGCATGCAGTTTGGAGTATTTAACAAAAAAATAATTTTAACCAAACAATCTTCGGGGAAAATAGCAAATCACAGAGTTCAGCCGTCAACAAGGAAC
>PMIV01000117.1 GCA_003158355.1 Anaerolineaceae bacterium | reverse complement strand
CAAAACTCGGGTTCGAATCCCGATATACCCTGGGGGGGTATAGATGCCCCTCCGGGGTACAGGTGGGCACTTTTCTTTTAAAGAGTCAAATTTTTCAATTACATCACACAGCCGACCAAACAAGGCGGTTGTCTTTGAATGCTGCTTTAAGTTCATGCTTGTCGAGCAGGTAGGTCAAATAGGAGCGCACCGTACTGCCAACCAACACATACTGGTTCCAATCCATGTTGAGCTGATACTCGTCAAAGACGTTTTTGATCACTTCCTCGACGGCGGTAGGTTCCTTACAAATATCCTTGATTCGGTCGATGATCTCCAATACTTTGCTGCGGTTGGCTGCTGCCAGGGGGCGGATATCTTCACAGGCAGGGGCATGTGCCGGAATGAACCATTTGCCTTCCAACTGCTCGACCTTGTCCAGTGTGGCCAAATAAGCGGCCACGTCATAGATGAATGAGGCATGATATTTTTGCAAAATGTTCTCACCCATCACACAGTCTGCCAGGAACCAAACTCCATCAGGTGTCTTAAAACCAACCATCCCGAAGTAATGTCCGCCGAGCGGGATGGTTTCCATCCTCTCTGGTAGATGAACCGTAGACAGTTCTTGTACCTCTGAAGGCTGCGCCATGAGGAATTTGTTGCGCAGTTCCTTGCAGGGATAACCGCCGTAAAGGAACGACGGCTCCAAGATGGGATAACGATTGAAACAAGCCTCGATCCCGCTCGTATAAGCCGGTGCGCCCAAACGCTGCTGCAGAAGTGCATTGCCACCCACATGGTCCGCGTTGGAATGAGTGTTGAGGATGAATTTTAACGTCCAGCCTCTCTCAGCCAGGATCTTCTCCACTTTTTTGCCGGCATCCTTGTCATTGCCGCTGTCAATGAGGCAAATTTCGGACTCGTTCAGCTTGTAGATCCCCATCTTTGCCGGGGATTCGATATAAAATGTATTTTTACCCACCTGGATCACTTCGTACATAATTTGCCTCTTCGTTGTGTATTTTCCATTCTTCTGCCAGCATGCCAAACACCAGATCTTTACACGATTCAATGTGAAGAATGAATAATCCAGTAAACCTTTACTTCAAATTTTGGTTCTTTCCTTTGGATATCCGGGCAGGGTGATTAACCAGGATTCCAAGTTAAATAAATTAACCCCAATTTTTTACTCAAACCGGGTAAAAATATATTTAAACCTGCTTAAGTTTAGCATGATTTTTTTACCTGCATCGTCTCAAAGCTGAAAGTTCTGAATATTTTCCACTTTTATCCTCCTTAATGATTCAGACATCCCAGAGAAATATTCCGGTCGATACAAGTAATACTCAAAGTATCCCCTATTTGGATCTTCGTTGAAAGCTACACAATTCAATGGTAGACAACGGCAACTTATGGGATAATCGATAGAATCTAAAGTTTGCTCGGAAAGGGGGAGCACGGAGATTGCATGATCTGGTAATTTGGTGTGATCGACATTTCGGAGAATATTTTTCTGATAAAGATTTGATTCATGGTCAAGATTTTATTCGTTGTATGAAATGGTATTCGATGAGACATCATGGCTGATCAAAAACGACCTGGAAAATTCCACATCACCCATATCTGGCGCTATATTCCCATCCTGATCATCCTTGGGTTTGCAGGCTATTTATTGGTACCCCAAATTACCACCTTGCAACGCTCCTGGGCGGTTGTACAGAACTTGACCTGGTGGGCGGTGGGTCTGGCAGTGATCGCACAGGTGTTCAGTTGGATGGGGAATGGGTACATGCTGCATTCCATTCTCGGGGTCAACCATCAGAAGTTGTCCATAAAAAAAGGTGCCTTAATCGCTATTGCAACGCTCAGCATTAGTCTGGTGGCGGGCGGAGCCATTGGGCTGGCTGCAACTTATAGTTGGATTTATAAAGAGAACAAAGATGGTCACACCGCAGCATTAGCCGGAACACTGCCTCCTTTTCTCAATACAGGTATATTGGTAGGCGTATCGATCATTGGAACGCTGTATTTACTAGTGGTAAATAAATTGAGCAATGGCAAATTGATCGAACTGGGAATTACTTTGCTCATTTTAGGTCTTTTCACCGCTGCTGTCATGCTTGGTTTGCGAAATTCAGCAAGCGTCACCCGGATTGCAGTCTGGCTAGCGGGTCGTTGGGCGCTCATCAAACATCAATCATTCACCCCCGAAAAAACGATCGAGGTAGTGGAAAGATTCTTCGACGCCGTTAAATCCTTACGTAAAGGGAAATGGCTGCGGCCTTTACTGGGGGGTGCCATTAACATAGGTTTCGATATGTTGACGTTGTTCTTCATGTTCGTTGCGGCTGATTACCGGGTTGCGCCTGGTACCCTGTTTGCAGGCTATGGATTACCGTTTTTACTGGCCAAAATGGCGTTTATTTTCCCGGGTGGAATTGGAGTGATCGAAGGAAGTATGGCGGCGTTGTTTACCAGCCTGCAGGTACCTAAATCGGTGAGTGCAGTGGTAGTCTTGGGTTACCGATTTTTGTCTTTCTGGATGCCGGCTTTGTTCGGATTTTTAGCAGCAGCTTATTTAAGTGGAAAGTTATTCGTTAAAAAGAAAAATTAAACTGATCACACTTTAATCAGATTAAAAAAGCTGCGCTGAGAAGTTCAATCCACTCAGCGCAGCTTCCTTAAGTAATTTTATTCGTTTAGACCAGATANNACTTCGTTTTTAGCGCGAATTGCCAGTAATTGCTCAATATAATCAAGGATTGGCTCGATCAAGAGGCGGTAAGGTGAATCCAGTACAACCAGGCGAACCCCTTCACCGTAAATGGACCATTTTTCACGAACCTTTTTCGACTCAATGGGGTCTGTCGAAACGTGAACTGCGGTCACATCAGTACTTAACGAGCGCGCATAAGCCAGCGCAGCCAGTGAACCGCGGTGTACACCGGCAATCAGCACCAACACACGCTGGTGATCGACTCGAATTCCAGAATACTTTTCGAGAGAAAGTTTTTTAGCTAGAGATTCATAATGATGGTGAATGCTAAAGAAAATGATGACCAAAAGCGGGATCAAAATAGTGATGATCCAGGCGCCGTCTTTGAATTTTGTTACAGCGAACATGATCATGACAACAAATGTACAAATAGAGCCAAATCCATTGACCAGGATTTTAAATTTCCAGTTTTTGTCAAAAGTGATCGTTGAACCAGGTTCTACGATCTTTTCGTCACCCTTGAGATGTCCCGATTTCCACCAGCGCTTTGCCATACCTGCTTGAGATAAGGTAAAGGAAAGGAAGACACCAATGGCGTAGAGTGAGATCAGGCGGGTAACATTGGCTTGAAAAACAATGATCAGTAATGAAGAAAGGACTGCCAGGGAGACGATACCTCGGGAGTAAACCAAACGGCTGCCTCTGAAGGTCATCTGGCGGGGGAGAAATCCATCTCCAGCGTGTAAAGCGCCCAGGCGGGGAAAATCTGCGAAGGCCGTATTGGCCGCCATGATCAAGATGACCGCCGTTCCACCGATCAAGGCTAAATACAAAGCCCCTGTACCACCGTAAACGGTTCTGGCAAGCTGCGAGATCACAGTCTCTACCTCAGAAGGTACCGCGGCAATCTTTCCAGAGAGGAAGGAGATGCTCAAGAACAATGTTCCTAAAATGACCGACATCCAAATGAGGGTCAAACCGGCATTTTTGCTGCGTGGTTCCTTAAAAGCGGTAATACCATTGGAAATGGCTTCGATACCGGTAAGGGCCGAGGTGCCGCTGGAAAACGCATGTAGTAGTAAGAAAGGTGTGACCACGCCAACCACTCCAACAAATGAAAGGGCAGGTGGGTTAACCACTGTACCTAAAGATCCGGTGAAATAGCGGAAAAGCCCAAATACAACCGTTATGACCATGGCAACCACGAAAAAGTAAGTCGGAATGGCAAACAGTGCGCCAGATTCTTTTACTCCGCGCAGATTGATCAGCATGATGAACAGCACTAAACAAACTGCGATCAATACCCGATATCGGAAAAGCGCAGGGAACGCGGACACAATTTGGGCCACACCTGAAGAGATCGAAACTGCAACAGTTAAGATGTAATCAGTGAGTAGGGCGGCACCGGCGGTTTGAGCGGGTAATTCACCCAAATTATCGCGTGCCACAATATAGGCACCACCACCACCCGGATAAGCGTGAATGGTTTGTTCATAAGAAATCGTTACGATCGTCATGAGCGCAACAATTGCAATTGAAATTGGGAAAACATAACGCAGGGCACTACTGGCAGCGACTGCCAGAATGATCATAATTTCTTGCGTGGCATAAGCGGTAGAAGAAAGCGCATCTGATGCGAATACCGCCAGCCCGATCGCTTTTCCGATAGTTTGTTTAGGAGCATCTCCAGTTTGCAGTGGATGACCGATCAGCCATTGGCGCCAGCTTGTTTTTGGAGCATTATTTGATGGAACATCGATCACTGTCGTACCGGAAATTGTTTTTGTTTCCATTTATCCTCGAAAATTCTTCACAAACTTTAAATATAAAAAACACCCTCATCGTATAACTGATGGAGTGTAGTCAATTAATATCAAGAGAGCGTAAAAATATTTCGGAAATAATAAAAAAATAATAAAAATTTATTCTGAGGTCTTAAAACGATACCCAACTCCCGGGTCAGTGATCAAGATTTTTGGGTCATCCGGGTTGACCTCGATCTTTTTACGCAATTGTCCGATATAAACGCGCAAATATTCAATGTGGTCCGCCTCTTCCATTCCCCAAACGTGCATCATGATGGTTTGGTGNNNNTTAGTGAGATAATCATCTGCCCCTTTATCCAGGACAGCGACTTTATCTTTTTCATTATCGCGGACTGAGAGAACAATTATTGGCACTGTTGACCATTCCCGAATTTGTTCGCAAACCTGGATGCCATCCATATCCGGCAAGGTTAAATCAAGAATGATCACGGCAGGCGCTTGAGCCGCAGCCAGGGCAAGCCCTTGTTCTCCGTTGATGGCTGAGATAATGCGAAAATGGTTGGCTGCCAGGATCGTTTTTAGCGCGCGTAATATTTGCGATTCATCGTCGATCAATAAGATCAGGGGGTCTTTATCCATCTCAAGAGTCCTTTGGTGTTTCGGGAAGGGCACCATTTAATTTGCGCGGCAGGGTAAAGAAAAATGAGAATCCATCCGCTAAATTCTCTGCCCAAATTTTACCCCCATGTGCTTCAATAATCCCTTTACAAATGGAGAGACCCAGTCCTGTGCCGGTTACTTTATCGGCCTGAGTGATACGGTGAAATTTATCAAAAATATGTTCCAGATGTTCATCTGGAACCGGAGGGCTTTGATTTTCCACCGAGAATAACAGGAAATCTTCTTGTTCTTTGCCGGAAATTAAAATATTCGTACTGGCAGGGGCATATTTTATGCTGTTGCTGATGAGATTGGTGAAAACCTGCTCCATCATGACAAAATCAGTAGGGACAAGAGGCAAGTTATTGGGAAAATTATAAATAATAGGGTGATCTTGCAGGCGGCTGCGCATTTTTGTGGTCACACTCATGGCAATTTCGGGCACCGAGTTCCAATTTATATGTGGATTTAGCGCACCGGCTTCGATCCTGGACATATCCAATAAATTGCCGACCAGCAAGTTGAGTTGATCTGTCTCTTCTTCCATTGTCGTCAGCAGTTCGACACGGGCAGCAGAATCCCAATCAATGGCACCAATACGCAAACTGGAGACCGAGGCTTTGATCGCGGCCAGCGGGGTACGCAGTTCATGAGAAACCGAATTCAGAAGAGAAGTTTTAATTCTATCGCTTTCCTCCAAAACACGTGCTTTATTTTCGACTTTTGTTAAATGAATTCGCTCGATCGCCAATGCTCCCTGATCGCAAAATGCCTGAAGGAGGCGGCTTTCTTCATTCGATAGTGTTTTATTTTGGTACCAGATGTGAATTTCACCTTCAGTCTTTCTGGCTGTTGTTAACATTATCGTGGAGTTTGGGGATGTCTCGGGAAGGGAGCTTGCTGGGCCGGTTCGAAGAACCGCTGGGTCTTCTTCCCATCCTTTTATCAGTATTTCGACACGAACAAAATGGAAAGTATCCAACATATGGTCCACCAGCACCTGGGCAATGTCAGATGTATCAGTTAGCCCAGATAATGCGGAGATCAACTGGTACATACAGGTTGCTTCCCATTCACGCAACCTGGCCATGCGAACAGCCTCTCGTGCTGCATCTCGTGCCTGACCGATCAATTGGCTCATGACTGTAGCGACAATCAAGAAAAGTGTCAGTGTAATCAAATCTTGAGATTCGTGAACCCAAAGGGAGAAAAAAGGTTGGATGAAGAAATAATTGAAGGCTAAAAAGGACAGAAAGGCAGATAGAATCCCTGCGGTAATCCCCCAAAGAACAGTACAGATCATGACTGGAAGCAAATATAACAAAGCTATGTACTGAATTGCCAAAAAGGGTTCAAAAAGATGAAAAATGAATGTCATCAAACCGATGCAGAGCATGGTTCCGAGAAGTTTACACACAATAATCACAATTCGGTTGTGACGAATTTTCATCCACAAAATTTTGATCAATTTCGAGCCATTCATTTGAGCCCGCTTTCATCTGAATAAAGAAATTTTAATGATTTGTTCCCGCTTTGAATATCCTTTTCCTTCGATCGTTGGGTTTTTAGCCCAGTAGATGGTGATTTCCTTGCGTAAACATAGAGTGAACTACTCATAGAGTAAGAATCACAAAGCCAGCGAATTTATTGAGCCAGGCTCCCGGCAAACCGGATGAAAGCATCAACGTCGGCATAATTGCTGACCATACCCACCGAGATTCGTACGGCTCCAGAAGCTTTGCCGTCTATGCATAGGCGGAATTCATCGTAGGTGAGATGTGATTCATAGCTTGGCCTACGAAAGCAGGATTGCAGTTCACTGGAAGAGATGCCCAGCGCGATTTCGCCGGCGCCTGGGTTGCAGAAGCAGCCAGTCCGTAACGAGATACGCATCTGGTTGGCTTTCTCTTCCACAAAGCGGTGGTCGATGACGCGATCTTGCGCGTCGACAAAATTAAGAGCGATCGTCCCGCCACGATTTTCTGCATCTAATGGGCCATAGATTTTCAGCACCGGTTTGCCATTGGCATGTTTGATCTTTGGTAATTCCGCTAGCAGGTAAGCCGTGAGTGCATGAACCCGGTTGTGAATATTTTCTAATCCGATTGTTTGAAGATGATCCAGACCAATTTCAACGGCGGGAATACTTAAGAAGTTGATGGTACCGTCTTCAAAAGCATAGGGGGCATCAGCCATGTAGTGCTTTTCGCCCTGCACAGAGGCAACTGTGATCGTGCCGCCGGCGAACCAGGGACGCTGCAGTTTGGCCAGTGTGCTGCGGCGGGCGATCAAAGCGCCGATACCGGTAGGGTAACCAAACATCTTATAAAAGGAGATTGGCACAAAATCTGCCGGGTAACGGCATAGATCCAACGGGTTGGTGGGGGCAAATGCGGCGA
>PMIV01000171.1:336-8109 GCA_003158355.1 Anaerolineaceae bacterium | reverse complement strand
AGATAATTTATGATTCACGGACAGACCAATTTTGCCCTTATATATTTAAGAAAAGACAAACCCTGGCTATAATTGAAGAATGGCAAAAATGAACGGAACCATAGTCGAGATTTCCGAAATCGCAGGGGAATTGATCTTGCAGGTGGCTTTGGAGAAGGAGTTGTTCCCGCTGCCTGGACAGTATCTTAGTATCCGTTCAAACGATCCCAGTACAGTTCTGCCTGTCAGTGCTTATCCGATATCTGCTCGCGGGCAGGTGCTGTCACTGCTACCGGATAAAGCTGAACATTGGCATGTGGGGCAGGAAATCAGCCTGCGCGGACCGCTGGGCAACGGTTTTTCTTTACCGGTTTCCGCGGGGAGAATTGGTTTGATCGGTTTGACGCAGAAACAGGCGCTGTGTTTGCTGCCTTTGGCCCGCGCGTTGCTTGATTCCGGGAAAGAGGTAGCGTTGGTGAGCGATGCGGTTCTGCAAGGGCTGCCGATGGACCTGGAGATCTTGCCGGGGGAGCAGGCGATTGAAGTGTGCGCCTGGGCTGAAGCTGCTGCATTTGCTGTTGGCCGGGAGGAGATCGGGCCTTTGTTGAGCCGATACCGATTTGAGTCCATAAGAAAAACAATCGAGGTATTGGTAATAACTGAAATGCCCTGTAGCGGAACGGCAGTTTGCGGGGTTTGTGCCGTAGCGACCAAAAAAGGCTGGAAGCATGCCTGTAAAGAGGGGCCGATATTTGCCTTGAATGAGCTGGTGGAAGAATGAGTGAAATAGAGGCTGGTAAGCTGGCAGAATTGGGAATCATTTCTCCGTGGTTGAACGTGCCCGGATTCCTGGGCTATTTACCGCCAGCGCATCCTGATCTTGCGGTTGGGTTGGGAGCATTTTCTCCGCCGCCGTTGAGCCTGGCAGCGCGCAGCCCGGCGCACGACCGTCAGGTAATTTCTTTCCCCGGCGGTGTACTGCTGCATACCGGTCTGCCCAACCCGGGGTGGACAAGTGCCGTTCGTCAGTACGGTCAGCGCTGGTCCAGGTTAAGCATGCCGCTGTGGCTCAATGTGCTTCCGGCTGATAGCGCGGAAGCCAAAGAGCTGTCTGAACGAGTGGACGAATTGGATTATGTGGCAGCCTATCAGATCACCCTGCCGGAGGGAATTTCAACCGCGGAGAAAGCAGCAATTCTATCGGCATCTTTTGGCGAGAAGCCATTTTTTGTGGAACTGTCTTTTAATGAGATTTGCAGCGAAACGATCGATATGGCCCAAAAGAGCGGCGCTTATGGGTTGGTATTGGGCGCACCCAGGGGAGTGTTGCCGCAAGGGGATATCCGGGTGAGCGGTCGGCTGTACGGCCCGGCATACTACGCGCAGGCGGCAAGGGCGCTGGAGCAACTGCAAGATTGCGGCCTGCCGGTTGTAGTTGGCTGCGGGGTAAATTCAGTTGAGCAGGGCGAGGCGCTGCTTAAAATGGGTGCGGGCGCGGTTCAATTTGATGTCGCTTTTTGGGCTTAAAGTTCCACATTGATAGTGACAGGGCCGTCATTCTCGAGGGCAACTTTCATATACGCTCCGAAAACGCCGCTCTGAGTAGGTATCCCTAACTTTTTCATCTCATCAATGAACTGATCCACCAGCGGGCTGGCCAGGTCTGGCTTGGCCGCATCGGTGAAAGAGGGCCGGTTGCCGTGGCGGATATCCGCATAGAGGGTGAACTGGCTGACCACGATGGCCTCGCCGTGGATATCTAATATAGAGAGATTCATCTTCTCCTGGTCGTCTTCAAAAATACGCAACAGCGAGATCTTTTTGGCAAGCACAGTGGTCTTCGCGGCATTATCCTGCGGGCCGATACCCAGCAGAATGACCAACCCCTTGCCTATTTTGGCAACGGTTTCTCCATTGACACTAACCTGCCCATAATTCACCCGCTGAATGACTGCGCGCATTGTTTCTCTCCGAGAATTACCCTAATTTTTCTAATTATACTGATTAATTGGATTTCCAATTTTTCGAGTTGAAAAAAACTCCGAAATCTGTTTGTTGATTTCGGAGCTTAGAAGACAAAAAGTGAATCTTAAAAATTATTCAGCAAAACCGATGGCTTTGCGTACTTCCTGCATAGTGGCTTCGGCAATGACGCGGGCGCGTTTATCGCCGTCGTGGAGGATATCCCAGACATCATTGGGATGGGCAGCCAATTGGCTGCGTTTTTCACGAAGGCCAGCCAGGTTCTGGTTGATGTTTTCGGCCAGCATCTTCTTGCAATCCACGCAGCCAATACCGGCACGGCGGCACTCGGTGTTGACCATATTCACCTGGTCAGATGTGGAAAAGATCTTGTGCAGCGAATAGACATTGCAGACATCCGGGTTGCCGGGGTCGGTGCGGCGCTGGCGGTTGGGATCGGTGACCATTGAGACGACGCGTTTTTGGGTGAGTTCCGGTGTGGCAGAGATCTCGATCTCATTATTGAGGCTCTTGCTCATCTTGTTGACGCCGTCGATTCCGATGATCTTGGGATACTGGGTCACTTTCATCTGCGGCTCGATGAGTACTTTTGTGTTGTAACGATAATTGAAGGAACGCACACACTCGCGCGCAAACTCGATATGCGGTGCCTGATCGATGCCCACTGGGACCGTATCCGCTTTATATAAAAGAATATCGGCAGCCATCAAGACGGGGTAGCCAACCAGACCATAATTGATATTATTGGGGTTTTCACGAACTTTATCTTTAAAGGTGGGCAAATCAGTGAGTTTGCCTTCCGGGGTTACCATCGAAAGATAGATATGCAGTTCGGTCACTTCGGGTACATGAGATTGGATGAAGATCACGGATTTTTGCGGGTCCATCCCGGCAGCCAGCCAATCCAGTGCCATTTCGAGAGTGTTTTCTTTCAGGTTTACTGTAGTTTCCAAAGTGGTCAGGGCATGGATATCGACGATGCTGTAAACGCAATCGTATTCATCCTGCAATTGAACGTAATTTTTTATTGCGCCCAAATAATTGCCCAGATGTTGTTTCCCGGTGGGACGTGCCCCCGAAAAAACTCTTCCTTTTTTTGCTGTCATCACTCAAATCCTTTAAGGTGGATTTCTTTTATCAATATTAGCGTTAAGATGAACAGAAATTATTATAACTTACAATAATTGAGTGGGTTGGCTTTTCTTTGGTAAAATGGTTTCTATGTCTGGTAATTTTCAAAAGCATACGGTACCGCTTTCAAAGCGGATCTTCGATTTGTGTTTGACGATCCCTGCTCTGATCTTGCTGTCTCCCCTGATCGGTCTGGTGGCGCTCTGCGTCTGGATCGGCCTGGGCAGCCCGGTGATCTTTGGACAGAAACGCCCGGGGTTCCACGCAAAGATATTCATGATCTATAAATTTCGCACCATGCGCGACCTTCGTGATGCTGAAGGCAAGCTGCTGCCCGATGCGCAGCGCCTGACTGCACTGGGTAAGTTTCTGCGTTCGGCCAGCCTGGACGAACTGCCGGAATTATTCAACGTGCTGCGCGGGGAAATGAGCCTGGTGGGGCCCCGGCCGCTGCTGATCTCTTATCTGGAGCGCTATTCAGCGGAACAGAGCCGCCGCCATGACGTCTTGCCGGGGATCACTGGTTGGGCGCAGGTGAACGGGCGCAACGCCATTTCATGGGAGCAGAAGTTCATCTTGGATGTGTGGTATGTGGATCACTGGTCGCTGGGTTTGGATTTCAAGATTTTGCTGCGAACCATCAATAAGGTGTTCCGGCGCGAGGCCATCAACGCCCCGGGGCAGGCCACCATGCCCGAGTTCCTGGGTGAGAAAAAGAAAGAGGTCACTCCTTAATCAAAAAAAGCCGTAAAAACGGCTTTTTGTTTTTAACAATCTGGTGATTATTGCACACTTGAAGGGTTGATTTTATCCGCGGCCAGGTCAGCGGCGGTAGTGTTAAAGTCATTCTGTTTACCCGGCGTGACCACGTCTGCATTGACGGATGTTAGTGTGATCTGGGCTCGTGCGTTGAGGTTGCCCTTACCGGCCAAAACCTGGGGCAGTATCGTTTTCAGAGTGCTGGAATAATCAGTATCCAACAAAGCTACCCAAGCGACGCTGCCATCTTGCGGGGCAGCGGTTGTACTGATGAAGTAAACCGATCCGG
The DNA here is from genome assembly GCA_003158355.1 of Anaerolineaceae bacterium. GTDB lineage: Bacteria > Chloroflexota > Anaerolineae > Anaerolineales > Anaerolineaceae > UBA6107. The sequence continues at coordinate 3,968 of PMIV01000171.1, read as the reverse complement.
TGTTGCTGGTGCGCGAAGTGAGTGTTGAAGTAACGTCCGCCGAAACTGCTGATGGAGTGATGAAGGCGGCGCTCAACCATTTTAGCGCCAGAGTACCGGCGTCCGCAGTCCAGGTGGTGCTAGGACTGTTGGCGGGTTCAGAGGCCATCTGTGGAAAACTAACAATAGGAGAATAAAAAGGCGTGCAGCTTCCACAAACAAAACGGGCCCCGTTTTCAAAAGCGTCCGCATACCCGGTACCGATGGATCCATCACTGGGGAGTAAGGCTGCACTGCGCCAGTCGATCGCGATCAACTCGGTGAGATAGCCTGCCATGAAGGCTTCGTCAGCGGGGTTCGCTGTAATGGAGCTTACATTGCTCAAATTGGCAGAATTGGCTGTGCCTAATAATATGAACTGGGTAGCGGATGCACCTGAGGCCAGGCTGTTTAAATCGGTTGGCGCATCAGAAAAAACCACGATCTTGGTGGATGGAGTAATATCCGCCGAGGTAAGCGCAGAGACCGTGCGAAATTGCAGTGAGTTCGCCGCAGCAAAATCCGTGAGGGTTTTTACCAGGGCATCATTCGCAGGGGTCTGGGTACTGACCAACACCATCTCGGCAGGAGCCGCGGTGGGCGTGGGGGGGACAGGCGTCGCCATAGCTGTAGGGGTAGCAGTTGGGGTGCGATTTATAACACTGCAACCGCAAATAACCACTGCTGCCAGCAGGCCAATCATGATCAAGGGGATGGTTTTTTTACGCAATGACATGTGCTTATTTTACCCGCATTTTGAGCACTTCCGCGAGTGTATTATAATAAGGTAATGCTTGAATACCAGCTGCCTGGTCAAAACTCCATTCAAATTGCTTATGTCCTGTGTGATATCAATGGGACATTGAGTGTGGATGGCAAGTTGATCAATGGGGTGGCTGATGGTATCGCCAGTTTAAAAAGCAGCGTTGAATTTCACCTCTTGAGCGCGGATACTGCCGGCACTGCAGCGGAGATTGCCAGCGCTTTGGGAGTTCATTTGCAAGTGATCGAGGCAGGCCGGGAAGCCCGCCAGAAAGAGCGCTATTTGAGATCCTTGGGCGCGAAGCATACTGCCGCGATAGGACAGGGGGCGAATGATGGCTTGATGCTGAAAAAAGCAGCCCTTGGCATTTGCGTCCTATCACGCGAAGGAACGGCTGTGAAAACCATGAATGCAGCCGATCTTGTAGTTCCAGATATTTTCGCAGCCTTTGAATTATTGCAAAAACCATTAAGAATTGTAGCCACTTTAAGACAATGAGCGAACCGCCCGAAGATTTTCAGACCAGCCAGATCAGTGAGGCACGCCGCCGGCGCCGCCATCACGGCTTTATCCCAACAACCAAAGGGGATAGGGCTGTGTTCATTTCGCAGCTTGCGGAACGGCTGGTGGCGAATGCGGACTTTTACCTGTTTTCTTTTTTGTGCGGCTTGGTATTGGCTGTTGCTATTTTGCTGGATAACCCGGCTATCTATGTTTTGGCCGCTTTGCTGGCTCCATTTATGGCGCCGGTGGTGGGGCTTGGCTTTGCCACTGTGGTTGGCTCGATCAACTTTTTTTTCTCTTCACTTGTCAGCTTGCTCATCGGCTGTATTTTAGTGTTTATCAGCGGCGCGCTCGGGGGTTGGATCTCGAAGTTGTTTCCCACGCTGCAATTGACCCAGGCGCATTATCATGTCAATTTTACCCTGCCGGATTTCATCTTGCTCACCATTGGCATCCTGCTGGCAATTTATATCACCGTCAAAGCGCCCAAAAACCGCTCGCTGGTGGCCAGTGTTGCGCTTGCCTATGAGATTTATATTCCCATTGGGTTGGCAGGGTTCGGATTGACCGGCGGCTTCAACGGCTTGTTTCCTCAGGGGCTCGAAGTGGTAGGCGTGTGGTTAGCCTGGGTGATCTTGATCGGGACCATATTTTTGGGAATTCTCAAAATACGCCCTGCGACCGTTTTTGGTTACCTGTTGATGTCCATCCTCCTGGCAGCAGCCCTTTACACTCTGCTTACCAACAGTGCCTTTGGGACGGCTTTGCAAAGTCAGATGCACCCCGTTGGAAAAACAGCGACGGTCCAGGTGACCGATGCAAAATTGATCACTGGCACAGAAGTGGTCACCGGTACAGAATTGGTTACCGGCATAGCGGTTCCCTCCGCTACAGCCACGCTCACACCGGTTCCCGAAACAGTCACTGTGCGTGAGAGTGCCACGCCCACCAATACGCTCTTCCCGACCGATACGCCAACCGCCACTTTGGCTGCGAAACCGACCCCTGTGTATGCAAATACCTACAGTTCGACGGGTGACGGGGTGAGATTGCGAAAAGCGCCCAACGGTGATTACCTGGCTCTTTTGAAATTGAATACACTGGTAGAAATTTTATCCACCAGTGAAGTTGACGGCCGGATTTGGGTCAATATACGCGTCGTTGAAACCAACCAAGAAGGCTGGATTCTTCAGAGTTTGCTTCAGACGGCCACACCTTCCCCTACGTGGTAAACCATTTGATTTTTTCTGTGCGCTATCAAAAAGCGTGCATTTATTCTAAAATTTGGAGTTTGCATAATGACGATTCATTTCGGAACAGATGGGTGGAGAGCAGTTATCTCGGATAGTTTTACTTTTGAAAATCTGCGCCTGGTAGCCCAGGCGATTGCCGATGCTGTGCAATCAGAATCATGGACGAATGGAACCGTCTTCGAGACTCCCCCGGATCGACATACGATGGTAGTGGGCTTTGATACGCGCTTTTTGTCGGATCGTTATGCCGCAGAAGTTGCTCGCATTCTGGCAGCCAATGGTTATACAGTTTACCTGGCTCAATCCGATGCACCTACTCCGGTGATTTCTTATGCTGTCAAAAATCTGCATGCCATCGGCGGCATTATGATTACAGCTTCACATAATGCTCCCCGCTATAACGGCGTAAAGCTTAAATCAGCTTTAGGCAATTCGGCCTTGCCCGAACAATGTCGACGCGTGGAAGTCTATTTAAATGACAATGAACAACAGGGCCGTGGCCCCAACCTGATGGATTTTGAAAAGGCGCGCGAATTGAACCTGATCCGCAAATTCAATCCCATCCCCGCGTATTATGACCATTTACGCACATTGATCGATTTTGACCTCATCGCTGACCATCCGCAGTGCTTTGTGGTGGATTCGATGTATGGTTCCGGTCGAGGGGTGATTCGCGGAATTCTGCAGGGATCCGGCTGTGAAATACAAGAAATTCGCAGTGAAATGAACCCTGGTTTTGGCGGAGTGCACCCGGAGCCTATCGCCAAATACCTGGTTCCGCTGATGAGCGCAATCGGCGCCGGAATGGGGAACTTTGGATTGGCCACTGACGGCGATGCCGACCGTATTGGTGCGATGGATGAGCGCGGCAATTTCGTTGACCCGCATAAGATCATGGCTTTAGCGCTGCGCCACCTGGTTGAAAAACGCGGCCTGACCGGCTCGGTGGTGCGTACGGTCTCCACCACACGTATGATCGACCGACTGGCCAAGAAGTATGGCCTACCATTACATGAGACCCCGGTTGGCTTTAATCACATTGCTGATTACATGATGAATGAAGATGTGTTAATTGGTGGTGAAGAATCGGGCGG
>PMIV01000171.1:0-311 GCA_003158355.1 Anaerolineaceae bacterium | reverse complement strand
AGCATTGGCGGTGAGAGCGTGGTTGAGGTAAGCACCCGTGATGGGGTGAAGTATATTCTGGCGGATGATTCCTGGCTGCTCATTCGCCCCTCCGGAACAGAACCGGTGCTGCGAGTTTATGCCGAAGGCCGTTCGCAAGAAATGGTCAAAGCCCTGCTAAAATACGGCGAAGGCATTGCGGCCAGCATTTCATAAAAGTCCTGTAAAAATGATGATTATGAAGAGCTGTTCCAGATATAAATGGAGCAGCTCTTTTGTTTATTACTGGATATTTATGGTTGCAAAATGGGATCAAAAATAAAACTTCAAAA
>PMIV01000049.1 GCA_003158355.1 Anaerolineaceae bacterium | reverse complement strand
CCCTCCGCTGACAGGAAGATAGGTTGGGGGAGTGCTGGTCACACCAGTTCAACTCGAAGTTTTCTTCCTAAAGAATTTGCTGCTTTTTCGAGGGTACTTAGAGTTACGTCAGCCTCCGGGTCAAGAAGGCGGCTCAACGAAGATCTACTGGTATTCATTAGTTCGGCCATTTTTGACTTATTCAGACCCTGTGCCTTCATCAACTGCTCGATCTCCCATGCTAGTACACGTTTGGCCGCGGCAATCTCAACTTCCTCTAGGATACCTTCCTCCTGCAGAAAATCATCAAAACTACTCCCGAAATGTTGGCTACTCATAATTGGTCTCCTTAATTACAAAACGCCTAACCTCCAGAAATTTACTTGCCGCGAATCTCTTTCTTTCTGGACCTCGCCAGCACTAGGTCATCCAACGGTAGCTTGTTGGATTTCTTGACCAACCCATGCAATAAAAAAATCTTGTTATCCACGACCGTGAAGAGGACTCTTGCTGCCCTTTACTGATTGTAGAACGGACTTCCCATAAATCAGCCTCGATCTTTTCGGCCAAAGGGAAGCCAACTGGCCAACCGAATTGGACGGTCTTAATATCCTCTCCAATCTTTTTTTGTCTTCGGTGGTTTGTTCCTTGAGCCATTCTCGAACAGGATCACGCCCCGACCCGATTTTATAAAAGAGGATGTCGTATTTCGGTAAGCCCGGCATGAAATAAGTGTACCACATATAGTACATTTTTGCGAACCTACATTAAGGTTAATTTAGTTTTTTAGTAAGTGAATTCTGGGAAAGTACCTAAACCGGACATATATGAGCTAAAGGTTATCCTAATATTTAACCTAAAGCCTTTAGTTATTTTTTCTATGATAAGGCACGTGTAACACGCCGGCGGCTTTGCGTTTCACTTCTTCCCCCCGGCGGTCGTAGCGTCCGGTCGTGGTTACGCTGGCATGGCCGGCCAGTTTGGACACCGTCACAATATCCACCCCGGCATCGAGCAAGTCGGAAACAAAAGTACGTCGCAGATCATGAGGGGAGAAAGAAGCCACTCCGGATTCAATACTTCGTTTTCGTAGAACTTTATAGATCGCCTGCGAACTCATCCCTTTTATATTGAGTACAATGTGGCCACCTTTGTTAATCGCATAGAAGAGGGGACCGGGTTCTGAACCGCGAACTGACAACCAATCTTCCATGGCTTCNNTGCCCTTGCCGGTGATCACCAATCTGCCGGATTTAGTGTTGTAATCATGCAATCTTGCTTTGACTACTTCGTGCCGGCGGGGACCGCAGGTATACAGGAAGGCAATGATCGCAGCGTCCCGGATGCCACAGATCTTGTGGTCATTGGCGCAGGATTCCATCAACCCCTTGATCTCTCCAGAAGACAATTCACGGCCGGCTGGCAGGGAAGAGCTTCTCACATCTTCCACGGCCACAGCTCGCTGATATTGGTCGGAATCCATGTATTCAAGTTGCCAAGTGATCTTCAGCACCCCGCGCAGGGCTGAGAGCAGGTGGTTGATCGTGGCCGGCTTATAGACCCCAGAGCTCCATCATCATCCTTAAGTTCAGCCAGGTAATTACGTAACCAGGCAGTGTGCTGAAAGCGTACTGCAGACCAGTTGAATTGATAGCAATCGTTGATGCGAAAATTGGAATAAATTCCGGCCATCAGGTTGAGGGCTTGCTCCATGCCACGCCGGCCAGATTCTGCAAAGTGGTCCAGATAGAGTTTGGCCGGATTCTCTGAATCCGGTAGAATCTTTGGCTCTATGATCTGGAGGTTATTCTGTGGTATTGAGAGCAAATCCATAAAGATTCCGGTATGTCCTCAGTGCCAAACTTTATGGCACAAAAAAAGTGCATCACTTCTGATTTAATAAATAGGTTTTGACAAGTATCATTATCTTTAATAATATAGGATTGAAAAGAAGCACCCCAGGATCTGTTTTAGCGTTTTTATCTCGGTTTAATTGGAAAGTCCTACTGCTGCCATTTGGGACGACAGGGTGTTATAAAACCGTGTCGAACAGCCAATTGCAACACCTTGATCTGCTTGTTATTCCAATTCCACGACATCCAGAAATGCACGCGGTGAAATAATATTGATACCGAAATATATTTTCCCAGCTTCCTCAAAATGGTAGCTATTTCCTGTAACGAGATAATCAGCTTTTGCCTCTACCGCGCAGGCCAAATAGATATTATCGGATGGATCTCGTGTTAAAACACTCAATTCAAGTGTTCCCGCAACTATTTCTGCATTATTGCTAAGCTTCTTTAGTAACTCAGCTGCCTGTTCCTTTGTCAACCTCTCCTGGATGCGCGGATATTGCAAAACCCGTCCCAATTCATTCAGAATTTGGGGAGAGACAAATAACTGATATTTCCCGGCTAACCAGGCATCAAGAATCTTGCCCGGGGGTCCATTTTTGGATATCAATCCACTCACTAGAACATTGGCATCCAGAATTACTTTTATCAAGCCCGTTTCTCCCGCACTTCCCGAATAGCGTCGTTTACAAGAGATTCAATTTCATCATTTGTATATTCTTTAAACCGCTCACGTATTGAATGAACGATGGACTTTACCTCAGCGAGCCGATCATCTGTTGCGATTACCGCAGCTGGCCTTACCATCACACCAGAATCAGTTTCCACAAAGACTACCAAATCACCCTTCTTCAAATTGAGCTTATTGCGTATTTGATGGGGAATAGTAACCTGTCCCTTTTCCTGTATACGAACACCAATCTCAGCCATTCATACCTCATTACTTCCATATAGTCATACTTATTGTTATTATATCACAAATATTTCTGGCGAAACTTGCTCTTTCTTGCTTTCCACGACTAATGCTTTTGACAACTCAAATAGCCAGGCTTATATATCTGAGGCAATTGAATATATGTGTCGATGAGACTAAAAATTCAGTTACCGGTATTAGGGGTCAGCTCACGAAACGGAAATAATCGTACGCTAGGCCGGGGTTCTAAGCCCCAGCCTTTTGACTAGAGGCCCAAGCCAAAGTCTTCTCCTTGCTCCTGCTTCGGCGCNNTCACGAAACGGAAATAATCGTACGATAAGGTTTAACTTATGTGATTTGTTGCAAAGGTCGGAATTTCCCTTGGTTGACCAGTTTATTTTGTTATCAGGTATTTAATACCAAACGAAGGACGAATTAGTAACACAAGGAAGTCTAAGGGGACGCGCTTCCTTGTGTGAAAAACAATATTTCTTTTTTATTAAAGAGTTTCTGTTAATAATTCAGACGTTTTTTAGGGGAATAAATGACCTTTTTCTGTAGAAAACGATTGTAGAGCTTACTGTGGTTCCGGTAAAGACATTCCTTGAGCTGGCCCCTCCTTAATTCGTAAGTCTTTATTGTACGCGCAGAAATGCTGGTTTACTTCTGGCAAGCTCGTAGGTTTGGCTTTTCGCATGACAACAATTTTAATCCGTTACAACACACCTGGAACCATTTAAGCCGTGTGTTGTTTTTACCGCTTGCATCTTTCTGACCAGTGGCTACAATGTCGCCGGTTTCAAGAACCTCGATCACTAATAATCCGTCGCACCCGATGGCGGCGTCTCCAATCCATTCACCAAACCGATATTCGCCTTTGGTAGCCTTTGAAAAATCGGCATGGGCAATTCAAGGCGCTGACAGGGTTTTGAATTAACAAAAGGTTAGGGCTTTAGTTGAATCTTAATAATTTCACCTCGATAGCTTCTGATACTTGTAACATCCTACAAAATTTTCATTGTGGGATGTTACTTTTGAGCTTGAAGAGGGCTTTTTGACACCTTCTTTTGGAATCAGAATGGTTTGCTCTTTCGGTGATTAGGGCGCAGCGGACCCCTATCTGGAATCATAACCTAT
>PMIV01000060.1 GCA_003158355.1 Anaerolineaceae bacterium | reverse complement strand
CATCTTCCTGCCCCAAATGACGCGCATTCTCGAAGGCGGACCTGAAGAAAGACGCCGCTATTTAAATCTGGCAATCGCCCAATCTGAACGCAGCTACACCCAAATTTTGGCCGACTACAATCAAACCCTCACCCAACGGAATGCATTATTGAAACAATTGAATGAACGCGGCGGGGATGAGAATCAACTTGAATTTTGGGAACATTTACTGACCTCAAAAGGGGCGGTAATCATTCAGTCACGCATACAGGCCATCGAAGAGATCGGCGAGATCGCCATCCGTATTCACGAAAAATTGACCGGGTCCAAAGAAGTACTGCGCTTGTATTACCAACCTTCCTACGACCCAATTCCCAAACCGGAAGGCCAAATCGCCCTTCCCATTCAAACCAAATTCCAGCGAACCGGTTTTTCTTTGGCACAAATCCAACAAGGATTCGCTGCCAGGCTGGCAGAAGTCCGCCGTGAAGAGATCATCCGTGGGGTTACCACCATTGGACCGCATCGGGATGAAATGCGTGTTCAATGCAACGGTATTGACCTAACAGATTTTGGTTCCCGGGGTCAAATCCGTACTGCTCTGCTTTCTTTGAAACTAGCTGAGGTGGATTGGTTAAAAAACAAAACCGGGGAGTGGCCAGTTTTGTTAATGGATGAAACTCTGGCGGAGCTAGATGAATTCCGCCGCAAATGCTTATTGGAATATCTCCAGAACGTGGAACAGACCTTGTTGACCACCACCGACATGAACCTGTTTCCGGTTGGATTCTCAGACAAATGTGAACGCTGGCTGGTGGATCAGGGTACGATCAGCAAGAATGAGGATTAATTTACAGCGGCATCTTTGCCGGGATACCAACACGGCGCGGATACTTTGAGGGAGTTGAAGCTATTTTTTTGTATACTACCAGAAAATGTTCTTCTGCCACACCCGGTAAAGTAAGTTGGGAGATATGTTGTAATTTGCCACCCAACAATTGGCTGGCTTTTTCAGCCAGTTGAGCTTCGGCATGCGCACTTTCCCCTTTTTGAGCCAACACTCCGCCGCCAATGCGCACTAGCGGCAAGAGAAACTCCAACAAGATCGGCAGCGATGCCACCGCCCGGGCTACTGCCCAGTCATATTTTTCACGATAGCGAGCAATTTGACCAATTTCTTCTGCCCGCATGGTTAACACTTCTGCATTATCAAGTTCAAGTCTTTCAATCACATATTTACAAAAACCGGCTTTTTTCCCAACCGATTCAACCAGAGTTAATTGCATTGCCGGGAAAAGCAGCTTCAATGGTATGCCGGGAAACCCTGCCCCGGTGCCTATATCGATCAAATGGTTTGGCGGTGTTGATTTAATTTCTTTAATGCAGGTGAGAGAATCTAAAAAATGTTTAACTCGAATCCCCTCTACATCGCGGATGGCGGTTAAATTAAATTTTTCATTCCATTCAAGCAGTACCTTTTCGTAAGTTTCGAAGGCGCTGATCTGTTGGGCGGTTAATTTGATGCCTAGTTGGTTATTCACCAGGGATGTGATGTCAGTCATAGACGGTTCAATTATACCCAATAGCTCGCATTCGTTATCCGAATATTTACCTTGACGCTTAATCTGTCCATTGGTATGATGAAAACCGATGTATATAAAAGGAAACAAATGGAACATGTCTCATAAAAGCCAAAGGTCAAACCCCATTCGGGTTTTTCTCTTATTGGTAGTGATTGGTTTAATTATTTTCGCGAATCAGGTTATTGTTCCAACGATCCCGAACTATTTTAATTCGACTTCCACACCCACGCGGCCGCCTGAATCTTATATCACCGATGCGCAAAACCTCGAAACCCAGGGTAAATTAACCATGGCAATCGCTGCCTACAAACAGGCCATCGAAGTCGATCCTAAAAATCCTTCCAATTATCTGGCGCTCTGCAAGCTGGAAATCTATACAGGCAACTATACTGATGCAGTGATCCAGGCAGAAAACTCCTTACTATTAAATTCAAAAAATGACCAGGCAATGGCTTTACGTGGCTGGGCGCTAAGCTTTACCGGAGATTATATTAAAGCCGAAGGTGCATTAAAAGACGCTATCGCAATCAACGCCGACAATGCCGCTGCCTATGCCTATTTGTCCGAAGTTTATCTGGATATGGTACAGGCCGGGCAGGGCACTTTGGATACCAGCCAGAATGCCATTGATTTTTCGAAGAAAGCCGTTGAGCTGGCACCATCTGCAATTGAAACCCACCGTGCTCGTGGTCTGATTCTGGAGTATACAGGTAACTACGATGAGGCCGTGACCGAATTTCAGGCTGCCATTGCAATCAATCCAAACATTGCTGACCTGCACATGGCACTGGGAGTTACCTACACAGATCTGCTCTCTTACGCCAAAGCCATTACCGAGTTCACCACTGCTAACGCCTTGAACCCAAAAGATTCGCAGCCAGAGACACTAATTGCTAAAACCTACCTGGTCAATGGCGATTATGCCAAAGCCGTCCAATATGCTGAAGCAGCTTTGCAGGATAAACCTTCCGATCCATATTTATACGGAAATCTGGGCTTAACTTACTGGAAAAACCAACAGTATCAGGATGCAGTAGATGTTTTTAAAATTGCCGTACAGGGGGGTACGACCAGTACGGGTATTACTGTACAAGGTTTGCCAATGGATGATAGCACCGCGGGAACGTTTTATTACACTTACGCACTCGCTCTGGCCAAATTAGGTCAGTGTAACCTGGCGTTACAAATTGCCCAGGCAGTTGCCACGGGAATGCGTGATGATGAAACTGCGGTTTATAATGCACAAGATGTGATTAACACTTGCGAACAGCTTGCAAAACAGGGAGCTACCGATGTTCCCACAGCAACTCCGGGTGCGTTTCTCATCAATGGCACTGCAACTCCTGTTGCAACAGTTATTGTCACTCCCACTCCTCTACAATTAGCCACGCCTTGATCTTTCAAGGAGCGTATGAACGATAGTATCTACGGTATAAATGATCGATTACAATAACAAAAAGCACATTTTCAGTAAACAAAATCGCACATCCAATCCATTGAGGATTTTTATTGGTCTACTTATAATATTGGGATTGCTTTTTGTTATTCGAGGGTTTAATACCGGTAAAATAATTTCGCCATTTTCGCCTACCCCCACTCCGACTCGTACATTAAACTCATATTCCCTCGAAGGGGATACCCAATTCAAAGCCGGCAACCTCGAAAAAGCTATTGAAGCTTACCAAAATGCATTGAAAGTAGAACCTAACAATGCTGAACTTTGGGCTCAGTTGGCACGTATTCAGGTCTATTCTACTACTCAGATCACAA
>PMIV01000215.1 GCA_003158355.1 Anaerolineaceae bacterium | reverse complement strand
GAATCGATGCCCATGTGGTTGGGAACCATGTCGCTGGCCAGGCGGATACCGCTGGCGGCCGCCGTGTCGCGTAGTTTCTCATAAGCGGGGTAGCCGCCCAGGTCGGTGGCAATATCGTAGGAGTAAAGGGAATAGGCTGAGGCGATAGCCTCGGGGTTACCGCACAATTGTTTGATCTGGGCGGAGGCTTTGCTGCGTTCCCACAGTCCGATCAGCCACAAGCCGGTAATGCCGCTTTGAGCCAGTAAATCCAATTCAGCGGCGGGGATTTGATCCAGGGTGGCGATCTTGCATTGGTATTTTGTACTCAGTTGGTCCAGCCAGACGTAGGTATTCTTGGCGATCAACACCAGGCCAGGCATCCAATCGCGGTCCTGGCTGAAAGCGATACGGTCCGCTGAGCTGCCGGCACTGGCCAGCAGCGAGTTTTTATCATAGACCGGCACAGGCACGGGGCCGGGGCCTCCAAAGGAAAGTTTGTTCTCTTCCTTCAGCAGATCCAGACTGGCCAGCAGCCGGTAAAAATATTCACCTAGCAGCGTTGCCCAGTGCTCACGGATGTATTCCAGTTGCCCGCTCAGAGAATCGGGCACGTGTTGAGCCGGGCTCATCAACAAAGGAATGATAGGCAAATTTTCCGGGCCGAAAATGGGCTGTTTGGCAAAGAAGTTCTGCAAACTTTCAGCTATCTGCTGAAAATCGCGGCTTTCGGTTAACGCCGGGCTGTCGAAAAGCTCGGCATATTGACTAAGGGCGGGGTTATGGAGGGTGACCCAGTAAAGTACCAACTCTTCCAGGATGAGCAGGCGGTTGGGTTCATCTTTGGTGGTTGATTCGAGATAGCTCTCGGCGCTGATCTCTTTTTTATAAATGGATTCGGGCGGAAATTCCTTGAGAAAGTGGGCCAGAACAGCATCCACCTGGGTCTGCCCGCAGGTTTCTTCAAGAGAAGCCAATGCCTTTTGGATGATTTGGGGGTCTATTTGTTGGCGATACAGGAAAAAAATGTAATGAAAAATCTCATCCATCAGCCCCAGGGCATTGATCTGCCCGGCGCGGGCCGCCTGTTCGGGGAAATGCACCAGGTCGCGCTGCTGATTGATCTTGTTGGCGAATAATCGGACTGCATACAGATCGGCAAACAAGATATTGCCGTCCAGGGCAAAGAGGGTCTGGTCAAACTGGAATTTATCGCGCGACTGGCGGGAAATGTGAAATTCCATGCTTTCTCCCTGATCAATGAGATTGGCGTAAAGAGTGTATGTAAATTATATCCTTGAACGAAATTTGGGGATCACTCTGTTAATGAACAAGCTCGTGGCAGGCGAAAAATACTCCCGTTTGGCCTTCCAGGGTGATATCGGCAGTGAGCAGATTTTCCTTGACCAAATAGTTCAGGGTTCGCTCAGTGATCTCCGGAGTCCAGTGGAACAGGGCTGTTGTCTGGCGGGCTGTAGCAGCTCCCAGCGAATCAAAGTATTTTTGGGCCAGTTTTTGGCGCGCCTGGCTTTCGCTGATCGGCCTGGCACTTTCGGCCAGATCGGGAAAATAGCGGTGGGTGAGGTCGTAGATAAAGGCATAATGCCAGCGCCCCGCCTCGCTGATCGAGACCGGCAGCACGCGCATATCCACCTGCAAAAGGTCGAGCGCGCGGGTGAACCCTGAATCTTTGCCGGTCAAATGAGCCGCTTTGCGCAAAGAGAGCGTATCCAGCGGGCCTTCCTTGAGCAGTGCTTCAAAGATCAGTTTCGTTTCAAGGGGGAGCTGCCCCTGCTGATATTGATCATAAAAATCTTCTTCCGGGGAGCCAAAATTGGGCGTGAGCGCGTAAAAATAGGGCGCGAGTTCGAGCGAGATGAAGGTATTCTTGCGTTTGAGCATGCGCGTGTAATACCAGACGCGCTGGTCCAGCAGTTGATCTTTCCACGACCAGGTGATGTGACCCGGGTCGTCGTGGTCATCCGTCACCGGGCGCTCGCCGGCCACCGCCGCCCACAGGCTGGGCAGCTCAACATCTTTGATCGGCCACAAAAAAAGAAAGCCGCGCTGGTTCACAAAGTCCACCGCCTGCCGGGGGCTGGTGAGGCGCCGGCCAGGTTTCATGCGATAGGTGTTCATGCGATATTCATGCAGGGATTTTTGGGATACTTCCATTTTATTTGCCTGCCGCAATCATAGCATGAATAGCTGCCTGCAAAAAGAATTAAATCGGAAACAGTTATATACGGATGAGATGATTCGACAAAAAAACTGCACCCCTTTCTGTTGGTGATGTCCAACTTGTGGGGCGCAGTTCATTTTTTCTTTTAGTAATCTTATTTTTCCAAATTATTCAAACCAATATATGAGGTAATTTTCAATTACTTAATCATGACCTCAATGTAAAAAATCGAAAATAATTACAGAGATACCGAAAAAATAAAGAATGAATCCGGTTGAAATAAACACAATTATATGGCTAAGAATTCCCTTACTCCAATTTAGATTAGAAAATTCCTTTTTTGGAATTTTTGTTTTTATAATTTTATACGGGAAAATTTTTTTCTTAAAAAGTCCTTTTTCTTTAAATAATAATTCGAGATTTTTTTGGATGTTTCGTTGTTTAGTTAATTTTTTATGGGTAAAAAAAAGAAAGTAACAATTCCCAGAGGCTAAACCAAACAATAACAAACTAAGAAGAAAAGGAAAATTTTTCACTGCATGTGTATTACCTATCATAAATGTTATAAGTGTAAAAAGTCCCGTAATAAATATTCCTGGTACGAGCCATTCACGATCACGATATCTGGTAATTTCACTTTGAGTGATTTCATAAAACGTAATGAAAAAATCTTTATCAAAATTTTCTGGCATAAATTCCCTCCATTTGAGAAATATATTAATTTTATACTGAAAATATTTTTATCTGAATTCTATGTCATAAAATAATTACTCCCAATTAGCAAAGAATTTCTGGTAATACTATTGTATTGTAGCAATTTTCTGCGACTTCTAATCTAAAATGTGTCGAATATAATCCGCACATCTTTTTTATTGCAAAATTTTCATTATATTTAGCTGCCAAAATCAGCATGAAAATTTACCTAATAAAAGAAATTTATTCGAAATAATTGAGATCTAGGAGCTGAGATTCGACAACAAAACAGCACCGGTAAACCTCACCGATGCTGTTTGCAGTTTTCAACGCGTTTTTCACGCTCTGAGAATATCCACCACCCAGGTACTTTCGGGCAGGGGCAGCTCGGGGTGAAGCGCATAACTTTCGGCAATGCCCATGACGGCTCCCCAGTAAGCAATGGTCAGCGCCAGCGGGTCTCCCGGTTTGATCTCCCCGGCAGCCTGGCCGCTGAGGATCACTGGGAGGATGGGGGTGGTCACATCAAACTGGGAGATCAATTTTTTGATGCTTTCCGGCGCTCCTTCGGATTTGAGCGCATCCGACATCAACAGAAACATTTTGGCAGTGAGCGAATAGGTTTTCAGCGCCTGGAAGATGGCTTCGGTCATCTTTTCGAAGAATTCGATCGGGCGAATCCCTTCCGTGTTCAATTTGAGCACGCTCATCGGACCGGAGAACCCGATCTTGATCAACTCTTCGTAGACTGCTTCTTTCGATGCGAAATAATTGAAGAATAGGCCGGTACTGATCTGGCATTTTTCGGCAATATCGCGAATCTTCATGGCTTCGTAGCCGCGGCTTATGATCATATCCAGGCTGCACTGCAGTATCTGTTCGCGTCTATCGGCTTTCTGTTGATCTCGTTTGGTCAAAGTAACACTCCCGTGGTTTATTTTAACATGCGCAGGCTGAGCTCGGCAGCTTCTTTACCGCTCTGGATCGCAGAACAGATGCCGCCGCCGGCCGTGAGCCACTGTCCGCACATGACCAGGTTCTGGAGGCCAGGGATGGTCTTGCGAAAGGTTGTGGTCAGCGTCTTTGGCGTGGGCAGGAAGCCTTCGAAAGAACCCTGGTAAAGATTGACCAGATGCACGTAAGTGGCAGGGGTGGCAACATCTGTGACCTGGATGGCTTTTTTGAAACCGGGAATGCGTTTTTCGATAGCATCAGCCACGCGGTCGGCCAGAACCTGCTTTTGTTTTTTGTATTCCACCATGTCGCGGGTCCGCAATTCATTCCAGTACTCCAGCGGCGCGGAAAGGCTGACCATCACGCTGCTGCATCCGGCCGGGGCGGCAGAGGGGTCGAAATCGAACGAGCGCAGTGAAAATCCGTGGGTGATTTTTTCAGGTGCCACTTCGAGGCCTTCGGGAATTTCATACGAAGTGGAAAAGGGAATGCCGAATTGTTGGTTTAGCCCGAATGAGATCAGGGCCAGCGAGCTGAAGAGCGGAGCGCTTTTGAGCATCTCATTCAACTGGGGGTGGACGTAGCGATCTCCCAGCAGGTTCGTCAGAGCATCGTGGGCGTCGCCGGCAGCAATCACAAAATCAGCCGGGAAGAATTCGCCTTTTGTTTGGATGCCGGTGACCTTTCCGGCTTCGATGACGATCTTGTCCACTTTGGAGTTGAAGTGAATCTTGCCGCCCAATTCTCTGTAATTGGTTTCGATACGGTGCATCACCTCCTGGGAACCGCCCAGGGGGTAGCCGGCATTGCCGCTCATGCGCGTGCCCAACATCATCATCAAAGCACTCATGGAAAACTTAGCGGGCATGAGGCTGAGGATGATCCTCTTGATCACCTGGCTCTGGAAGGGTTCGACAAAATCAGCCACTTTCATTTTGATATATTTCGGCATCACCTTGATGAATCCCTTGCTCTCTCTCATCATTTTCAGCAGTTCGCTGAGATTTGCCGGATTTTTTGCCGGCATTTTTGAGTTGACCATTGCATCCACATCGTCGCAGAAACGGTCGATCCGCTGTGTATCTGCCGCGGAAAGTGAGTGCAGGTATTCTCTAAATTGCGGCATGCGCAGGGGAATTTCGTAGGTTATCCCATTTATTTCCTGTTTGATCGATTCGGCGTCGTAGATCACCGTATCTGCTGCCAGCGCTCCAACTTCGCGGTAAAGCTCGTAAAAGTCAGTACCCGGTTTGGTGCCGACCATCCAATGGATGCAGCCGTCAAAGCGATAACCCTGGCGTTCCCAGGAGGTACACACACCGCCAGCCCAGGGAGCCAACTCAAAAATCTCTGTCTCAATACCGCTTTTCTGCAGATAGATACCGGCACTCAACCCCGCCAGACCGGCGCCAATAATTGCTACTTTCTTTGTCATCATGGCCTTCTTCATTTGAAATATAATGAACAATAATTCAATGAACCAGTGTTCAATGAATATTATTATATACTTTTGATCCGGTCTGTCAAGAGGGATTGGTCAAGGAATTAAAACTCATATTGCAGGCCGGGCGGGCATCGAATATAATTCACCTGCGTTTATGAACAATTTCAGAAGACAATCATGATAGGTGAAAAATGAGTTTACCCAAGACCGGTTCCGAGATTCGGCAATCTTTTATCGACTTTTTCAAATCCAAAGGTCATACTTTTGTACCTTCTTCTTCCCTGGTGCCAGGCGGAGATCAGACCCTGCTTTTTACCAATGCGGGGATGGTGCAATTTAAAGATGTATTCCTGGGAACGGACGTTAGACCTTATACCCGCGCTGTAAATTCACAGAAATGCATGCGCGTTGCCGGTAAGCACAATGATCTGGACGATGTTGGCCGTGATGATTCTCACCATACTTTTTTTGAAATGCTGGGCAACTGGTCTTTTGGCGATTATTACAAAAAAGAGGCGATCACCTGGGCCTGGGAGCTCTTAACCGTGGTCTGGGGAGTGGATCCGAACTTGCTTTACACCACCTGTTTCAAGGACGACAAAGGCAATTTACCCGCCGATGAAGAAGCCTTCGGTTATTGGCAGGCGCAGCCCAAAATGCTCCCTGACCATGTGCTTTATTATGGCCGCAAGGAGAACTTCTGGGAGATGGCTGAAACCGGTCCATGCGGGCCGTGCAGCGAAATTCACATCGACCGCGGTGAATCCTTCTGCGACAAGCAAGGCGTCCCCGGCCATGTGTGCCGCGTCAACGGCGATTGCAAACGCTATCTCGAAATATGGAACCTGGTCTTCATGCAGTACAACCGCATCAATCAGACGCAGTTTGACCCGCTGCCGGCCACCCACGTGGACACCGGCATGGGTTTTGAACGCATTGTCTCGATCATGCAAAACGTTAACTCCAACTACCGTACCGATCTGTTTACTCCTATCATGGATAAGATCCGTGAGTTGAACCACACCTCGGTTGCGGAGATGGATGCCAACTTCACCCCGTACCGGGTGGTGGCCGATCATACCCGCGCCGTGACATTCTTGATCGCTGACGGGGTTGTGCCGGGGAACATCGGGCGCAATTACGTGTGCCGCATGATCATCCGCCGCGCCGCCCGCTTTGCTTCGAAAATTGGCTTGAACGAACCCTTCATGGCGAAGCTTGCCGAGGTCGTCATCGATAATTACGGCGCCGCCTACCCGGAACTGGAACGCAACCGCCAGACGATCCTGGATAACCTGACCCGCGAAGAAAAACGCTTTATGCGTACCGTGGAATCCGGGCTGGGATATTTGAACGACCAATTGAAAGAGATGCAGAAAAAAGGCGAGAAAGTGCTCGACGGCGGCAAAGCCTTTGATCTATACGCCACTCACGGCCTGCCGCTGGAAGTCACACGCGATGTGGCCCGCGAAGTGGACCTGGAAGTGGATGAAGAAGGTTTTAAAGCAGCCATGGAAGAGCACAAAGTGCAATCCGGCGCCGGTAAAGCCTTTGGCTCGATGGGCGGCGGGGATGTGGAAGTCTACCGCGGCGCTTTCGAAAAATTGGTCAGCCGCGAGAAGCTGCCCCAGACCGGTGTTGCTTATAACCCTTACGAATGGCTGGAAAGTGAAGGCGAAGTGCTGGCACTTTTCAGTGAAGGCGATGAACTGGAACAGGCATTGATCGGTCAACCGGTGGAAGTGATCCTGCCGCGTACCGGGTTTTACATCGAATCGGGCGGTCAGAGCAGCGATGCCGGCTTGATCACAGCCAAAGATGGCTCCTGGGTGATCAGCGTGGATGAAGTACGCCGCCCGGCCGCCGGGGTCATCATTCACGTGGGTACCGTCGAAAAGGGCTCCCCCAAAGTGGGCGACGCGGCAGTGGCTAATGTGGATATGAAACGGCGCAAGGATACCATGCGCAACCACACGGCCACTCATTTGCTGCATGCACAATTACACAAACATCTGGGCGACCATGCCCGCCAGGCTGGCTCTCTGGTGGCTCAGGACCGCCTGCGCTTCGATTTTACCCACCCCGAGGCTATTCCTGCCGATGTGCTCGAAGCCATCGAATTTGACGTCAACCAGGACATCCTGGCCAATTACCCGGTTACGATCGTGGAAAAAAGCCGCCAGGAGGCCATGGATGAAGGTGCGATGGCGCTGTTTGGCGAAAAATACGGCGAACGTGTGCGCACCGTCACCGTCAACCCGGGCAACCGTATTTCTTATGAACTGTGCGGCGGTACCCATGTGGCTCAGACTGGTGATATCGGCACTTTCATCATCGTCAGCGAGGGCAGCGCTGCCGCGGGTATTCGCCGTATCGAAGCGGTCACCGGCCACGCTGCTTATGAACTGATCCGCGAACGCAACCGCGCGCTCAAGAAAGCGGCTCATCTGCTCAACAGCCCGCTGGTTGAAGTCCCTGTTAAAATTGTCGGGCTGCAAGACAGTCTGGAAGATGCCAACAAAGAAATTGGCAGGCTGCGCTCGGAAGGGGCTACTGAAGAATTCAATAAAAAACTGGTCAACGTGCCGCTGGTGCAGGGTGTTCCCGTCCTGACCGCTATCCTCAAGAACACTGACGGTGATACCTTGCGGCAAATGTGCGATCTCTTCCGGCAAAGTTACCCCTCCGGGGTGGTGGTGCTGGGCAGCGTCAGCAATGAGCGCCCCTTGATCATCTGCGCGGTTACCGATGATCTGATCAAACGCGGCTTGAACGCAGGCAACATCGTCCGTGCGGCAGCGGAGGCGATGGGCGGCAGCGGCGGC
>PMIV01000181.1 GCA_003158355.1 Anaerolineaceae bacterium | reverse complement strand
TCCAGATACATTTCACGTTGGACCGGGTCGGTCAAGCCCCAACGGTTGATCACCGCCTGGCTGCCTTTGCGATCCAACGGATGGATGATCTCCTCCAAAATTTCTTGTCGCAGAGCGAGATCATCAAGAACGATGAAATGCCACTGACGCAGGTGATTGTTGCTTGGAGCAGCAAATCCGGCCTGAATCAGTTTTTCGATCATTTCCTTGGGGAGCGGTTGATCGGTGAATTCGCGGATGGTATGACGGGACTCAAGTGCTTCGTATACATTCATAAGAATATCCTTGAATATAGAATATAAATTCTATTTTATCACAATATTCATACCAAGGATATTAATGATCACATGGAAAATATTTTTACAAAATGATTTTATACTATTGCTAAACATTTTTGCCGTAGCCAATTTCTTTCGCTGGCTTCGGTGAGAAATTATTAATGACTAGGATCAATGTACTTGTGAATTGTAAAGATTAAAAAATTCCCTGGCCAAATCGAATCGACTTAGCCAGGGAAAAACAAGCAATTTTATGCCGGGATGATCTGGAAGCGTTTGCGATTATTGAAGTAGGCAAAAGCCAGAAACCCGATCTGAAGTGCGCTGGCCAGCAGCACAATCCAAAGGATTTCGGTGTAACCTCCAATGAGCGTGAAGGCAATATCCGAAAGGTGCAGCACGATTGGGAAAACAAAGATCGGCAGATCGTCTCGAGTAAAGGGTGCTTTCATTTTGCCGCGCCAGAGGAAAATCAACAGCAGGGTAGGAAAGATCAGATGAAATGCCAGCATGATCCATTCTGAGAAACTGCCTTTGCTAAAAATGGGCTGCAGCCAGAGCAAGAAACTGGAGAGCGGGCTGATCATCAGCAGCAGAGCAGCGATCATACTAAGGAAGGGATAAAGAATCCCTACAACTGGTTTATAACCTGAACGTTGATACCACCAACGTCCAATGAGTGCACAGGTAGTACCGAAAAGCATGATTAACATCCACCCGGGGAAGTTATACACAGGAATATTCAGAATGTTTGGAGTTGTTGCCGGGTTGATCAACCAGTTCCAACGGCCGGAATTGACACCTGCCATGTGAAAGACCTGGCGAATGGCCAAAGGGTCAAGAGAGAAATCTTGCAGCATTCCGAAGAGACCGATGATCGGAGGCCAGGTCCATTTTGGCAGGGATGTCTTTTCGAGGAACCAGATGCCAATGATCATGATACACACTTCGATGAGCGGTACCGAGGCGGGAACATAACCGATCATCACCAAGGAACGTCCGTATGAGTAAAGACCCATAACACAGGCTGCGTTTTCGTAAATTGAGGCATATAAAAAGATGAAACAGAAGGCCTCAAGGATGAGAATTGCCGGCCGTTTTTCTCGTTTGATAATATACACTAAAACGAAAACGGATAGTCCAAGCGCAATAATGTCTTGAATCATCCAGATCATTGGAAAGGGTTCGACAAAAATATAATCGAAAAAGGTTTTCATGTTACTCCTATCAATATCGAATTCCTGCGAATGAAAGTCGCAGATATAATACATCTAATCAACACGACGTTGATTAGATGTATTATATTTAAGGGAGTGTAAAAATGGCGAACATGATTGGACGGAATGTTGAGTAAACGACAAAAGAGGTAACTATGTCTAGAAAAGATGATGAAATAGATCCGCGAGTAGTCCGTACACGTGCTTTGTTGAGGCAGACGCTCATGCAGCTTGTCACAGAAAAAAGCTATGGCAACCTGACCATTCAAGAAATTACCCAGCGGGCAGGGTTGAACCGGTCGACTTTTTACTTGCATTACATCGGCATGCATGAATTGTTAGAAGACTGCGCGAAGGACCTTTTTGCAGAAATGCGGAATGAAATTTATGAAAAAGCCAGCCAGGTAAAGCCGCAGAACCTGGAGGATTATGAACCCTTTGTTGAATGCGTTTTTAAACATTTACAACAATATCTGAGTTTTTACAGGGCGATGCTGGGGAAAAATGGTGACCCTTATTTCAGCAGTCTGTTTCAAGAACTTTTGGCAGAATTGATCTTCGAGCCAATGCGTGGAGAATATCACAGCAACGCTGAAAGTGAGTTGATTTTGCGTTTCTTTACAGCCGGGTTTTCCGGCATTGCGACGTGGTGGTTGGAGAGCAGCAGCCCTATCCCTGTGGGAGAGGCAGCCCGCTTGGTGACCAGGGATGTTTTACCGGCTTATATGAAACTTACCGAGGATTAAGATCGCAGGAAAGTCAAAAATTCTGTTATGTTAATAGCTAATATTTGTATATACAACCGAATGATTCCCATACCGAAAATTTCTAAGTTTTAATTTACGGAGTAAATTTTCGTGTAATATTATTATAAAAATGAGGGAAAAATGACTGGAACATGGTGGAAAGGGTTGATCCTGGGGTTTTCGATTGCAGCGCCATTGGGACCAATCGGGCTGCTTTGCATTAAGCGCACACTCGAAGGCGGACGTTGGAACGGTATTTTAAGTGGCCTGGGGGCGGCCAGTGCAGATGCATTATATGGCAGTCTGGCTGCATTTGGTCTGGCGGCTTTGTTCCAGCAGTACACCTGGATCCAGTCATGGACGCAAATATTGGGCGGCGCGTTCATCTTTTATTTGGGCCTTCGTTTTGCTCTGACGCGAAAAGCTACTGGCGAATCGGGAAAAGACCTAAGCGCTGCGGGATTAGGGAAAGTATATTTGACGACCTTCTTGCTAACGATGTCTAACCCAGTGACGATCTTTGCATTTCTTGGAATGTTCGCAGGAGCAGGGGTAAGCAATACTGCTTCAGCTATTTGGATGGTGGTCGGCATTTTCTCCGGGTCAATGGCCTGGTGGGTCACCCTGGCATTTTTATCTCACTGGCTGGGGAAACGGCTCAACGCGAGTGTGTTATTGTGGGTGAACCGGGTGGCCGGAATCGCTTTAATGGGTTTTGGGATTTGGTCGGTTGTGAATGCGATCATCAAACTCTGATCATTGATTGCGAATAACTGATTTGGGTGACGAACGGTTAAGCAGAAGTATTTTCGCTTGACCGTTTTTATTATCGGCCGATCAAATTATTGATTCGCAGTAAAATCCCTTTTTCTCCTTAGGATAGACTTTTATTTCAAACAATCACAAATAAGTTTGAAGCACTCCTGGGTCTGACGGATATTAACTCGGACGTCATGGATACTCAAAAACTGGAGAAATGTGTGAAATCAGAGTAATGCTTTCATGCAGATCAGCGGTTTTCGCCAGCAGATACAGGCGCTGCAGCAGAGCGGCGCGAAAGGCCATTTGGCTTCTTGGGTTCATGGACCAATTTTGCGAAGAGAGCGGTGGCCAGATATCGGAATAACGCAGAAGCGATAAACACGCCAATAAAACTCCATCTGGAGATGATGGCGTTGCCGACCAACGCGCCTGCCGCCAACGATAACATGACGACAGCCTGATAGATAGCGGAAAAACGCGGCACCTGGTTTTCGGGAATCGTGGCCAGCAAGAGGTTAAACGAGACCAGGTTAAACGCTCCCCAGACGACCCCNNATGATGCACATGCTGGCCAACTGCAAACGGCGGGAGCTTAAGCGGTCTGCCAGCGCCCCGAATTGGTTTTGAGTGGTGAGGGTGGTGAAACTGGTGACCACTGCCAGAAAACCAACAGAAGCGGCTGAGAATTTTAGATTTTTCACCATGTAAACGTTAAAAAATGGCCCGGAAATGTTGACGCCAAAATTCCAGAGGGCGGCTGTGATCATTAACGCCACAAACTGGGAACGGCCTTTGAAAAGGTCGGCAATTTTTTGCCTGGAGATCTTAGGGAAACCCAGGCGTGCGGAGTGCGGGTTCTGTTCGCGGATGTGAGCGTAGCTAAAGGTGGAAGACATGCCCAGTACAAAGGCTGCTGCGAATGCAATCTGATACCCCAGCGGGGCAATAAATATTGTGATGAGCTTGCCCGCCAGCAGAGTAGCGATCATGCCGGTGATGCTCATGATAAAGTTACGGGAACCGAAAAAGCGGCCGCGGCCTTCAATGGGGACAGTGTCATTGGTTACCGACATCCAGGCTGGCCAACCCAGGTTAGTGAAGGTGTCACGGATGACGGAGAAGGCGATAGCGATCCAGACCACGCTTGGGCCTTTGAAGAGGATAGGCACGAAGACCAGCATGACGATCATCAGGCGGGCGCCGATGGCGGTAAACAGGGGCAGGAGCTTGCGGCGGGCAAAACGTTCGGCCAGCGTGGCACCTGGCAAAAGGACGAGAGCGCAGGCGATGCTGGAGAACGAACTTAAAAGGCCGACCTGAATTTCTGAAGCACCCAACGTGAGAATATACAGGCTGATGAAATTGAGCACGATATTGTCGCTGGCAGACGCGAACAATCCGTCAAACCAGAACCAGCGCAGATTGTGCTGTGTTTCTTGTTGAAGGGTACGCCCCCAGGAGCCGCCGACAGTGAGATTGGCGAGCCAAAGTTTGGATTTCTTCAACAATGGAAAGGTTTTATTCATCGAATGTCAGGTACGCAACAGAATGAAGTATTTATACTCCAAATCTGGCGGCAGATCGGAATTTTTAATTCTCACTACTTGGCTTGCTTTTGCCAGGTGATATACCTTCTGAGGTCGCGCAGCCAGACCCTGGCCACGGCATCGACCGCATCCGCAAGGGAGATGAGACTCATGGCGCGGAAGGAGAGCCCGGCGTTATTCTTGAGCTGGAGGAGCTTCGTATCCAGTTGATCGGGGGTGTAACCCTGGGGCAGGAAAGTATAGGAAAGCAGGTAGGAATAGCGGCTGACCGTGTACATGTACTCCAACACATCGTCATTGCCGGCGCCGCAATCGATCTGGAAGGGGCGTTGTGTGTATACTTTTTCATATTTCCCTCCAAAAAACTTTAACGAGCGGGGCGGCAGGGCAATGAGTGGATCGATTCCCCCGGTGAAAATCTGCTCCTGAAATGAGGCGGGTGCCGAATTGAATTGAATTTAAAAACGATTCGAAACGATTCATTCCCCGGCATGACAGAGATGGAATTACTCAGCTATAATTTTGTCCACAAATTTCACGAATATTCACGAATTTATCATTTGCGGACATGAGTAAATGATGTTCAAGAGCAAAGTGAAAAAATCAAACCTATCAGGCATTCTCTATCGATTTTTAAATAACAGGGTGAATAAAATATCTGAAAAAACTTTTCGCGCGGAGAAGATCATCGGAAGTTCATTCCCGCTATGAGTGTATATTTAAATTATAGATCAGGTGTCAAGCAGATTTTCAAATAAAGCGAAAATTTGCCGGGAACGACTCCGTTTCAGATTACAATTGGTGCAGATCAAAATCCAAAAAAAACAATAAGAGGAGCAGCCAAATGGTCTCTGCAGCAGATCTATTCTCTTTAAAAGGAAACACCGCCATTGTCACCGGAGGCACCAGCGGAATCGGGCGCTGTGTAGCGAATTACCTGGCATCGGCGGGAGCAGGGGTGGCCATTGTAGCGAGGCACGGAGACGCCGCCAGGCAGGCGGCTGAGGAAGTGGCCGCCGAGTACGGGGTCAAAACTGTGGGGATCGGCTGCGATGTGACGGATGAAGCATCGGTCACGGCAATGGTCGACACGGTTAGCGGCGCGATCGGGATCGCCGATGTGCTGTTCAACAATGCCGGCATCAACATCCCCGAGACGGCGCTGGATGTGAGTTACGCGGATTGGAAGCGCATCCTGGACGTGAACCTCAATGGCGCTTTCTTGACGGCGCGAACCTTTGCCAGGAAATTGATCAGCGAAAAGAAACCCGGTTCGGTCATTAACGTGGCTTCCATTTCGGCTTCGATCATCGTGCAGCCGCAGAGCCAGGCGGCCTATAACGCATCGAAGGCGGCGGTGGTGCATCTGACCAAGAGCCTGGCGATCGAGTGGGTGAAGTACGGCATCCGCGTCAACGTGGTGAGCCCCGGTTACGTGTGGACGGAAATGAACCAGATCGTGGACAAGAAGATCACGGAGGTATGGATGCGCTCGACTCCTTTTGGGCGCTTTGCGACGCCGGATGAGATGGCAGGAGGGGTGCTGTATTTTGCCAGCAAGGCATCGAGCTATGCGACGGGCAGCGAGCTGCTCATCGACGGGGGCATCACCTGTTTGTAGGGGGGTAGAGTTTCTGGTTTTTACAATTGTTCACCAGTGCGTTATTAAACGTCATGTGGGGAGCGCAAGCGAGTAGGGATTGCTTCGTCGGACGTTGTCCTCCGTAGACACCCCGAAAAGCATCGGGGATTGCTTCGTCACAAAGATCGTGACTCGCCCCGAAAAGCATCGGGGATTGCTTGCCGATAAGGCTGGTACAGGTCGCCTCTGCGAGGCTCGCAACAACAGACAAGCCCCGGAGTTTTTTTTATCCGGGGCTTGGGTTTTAGCGGTAGATGGCGAGGATGTCTTCGAGGACGGCGTAGCCGGTGGGGAGACGGCCGGCGCCAGGGCCGATGAGGGTGACCTCACCGAGGTAATCGGTGCTGAAGTGGATGGCATTGGTAGCGCCGCTGACTCCAGCCAGGGGATGGCTGAAGGACAGGCACTGTACTTTGACACTGGCAGCCAGCTTGCCTTCCACCCATTCCAGACTGCCGATGAGCTTCCAGCGCTTGCCATTGGCTTTGGCGGTGTTGATATCTTCGAGGGTGACGCCAGTGATACCTGAACGATTGACATCCTCCATGCGGATGTGTGTATTCATGAGCAACTGTGCCAGGATCACCACTTTGCCGGCAGCGTCGAATCCCTCTACGTCACCGGTGGGGTCGGCTTCGGCATAACCCAGCTTCTGGGCTTCAGCCAGAGCCACGGGGTAACTCATGCCGCTTTCCATCTGCGAGAGGATGTAATTGGTGGTGCCGTTGAAGATGCCCATCACCTTGCGGATGTGGGCGGCGGAGAGACTCTCCCGCCCCAGAATCAGGGCAGGGGTGCCGCTCATGACGGTGCCTTCGACGCCGATCTGTACGCCGTTGGCTTTGGCCAACTTCTGCAGTTCGGCAAAATGCAGCGCCACCGGGCCTTTGTTGGTGGTCACCACGTGTTTTTTGTGCATGATGGCTTCCGTCAGATGGGTGGTGGCGGGCTCACCGGTCTTGAGGTCGGTGTAGCTCATCTCCACGATGACGTCAGCATTGCTCTCGCGGATCATGGTCAGGGCATCCCAACCCGGTTTTTCGCCGGGCAGGCCGTGCAAAGTACCGTCCGCGGTCACTTTTTCCAGGAGGAGACCCGCATCCAGACCGGCGCGGTCGTAGACGCTGCCTTTAAGCGCATCTACAATTGCCACGATCTTGAGATCCAGGCCGAACCTTTGCGCATATTCGGCTGCTGATTCTTTCAATATCTGAGCCAGGCCCTGGCCAACATTGCCAAAGCCGATCAATCCAAGCCGCACTTCTTTTGCCATAGGGGTAACCCTCCGAAAAATGATGCAGTGGATTATGCCCGTTTTTATAGGATTTTGCAAGCGAAAAAGACCATTCAGATCAATAATCGAGAATATCTCCATATTTGCGGAAAAGCGTAAAATGGAGAGTATGACAACACGAGCCGGAGCGGTCGGTATGCTGAGCGGAGTGATCTTAACGATCGTTCTTTTTTTGCTGATGGGGGCGGCGCATTTGCTATGGATTGGTGCGGCCGCGGCAGCTTTGCTGTTGGGCTGCGGCGGCTGGCTGGCCGCGCGCTGGAGCGGAGCGGGGCAGCCCTGGCGCTGCGCCGCGCTGGGGGCAACGGCCGGTGGGCTGGCCGGGTGCATCGTTTTCTGCCTGTGGGGAGCAGCCGCGGCGGGGACGCCCGGGCTGGTGACCCTGTTCCCACGGGTGGCAATCTCGTGCGCAAGCGCACAGGTCGGGCAGATCGATGCAATCGTGCGCCAGACGACGGCGCTGTTCCTGCTGCTCTTCGCGGGCGGGAGCGGGCTGGGCGCGCTCGGCGGCGGGCTGGAATGCAGCGGCCGGCGCCGGCACGCGGAGAGGTTTAACAAAAATGACCCGCAAATGGCAATGAACGTCTCGATTACCGCAGTGGCAGCCTCGGTGTTCGCGGCGGCGGTGGCTGCGGCGATCTTTCCGCGCCTGGCAGAGATCGTGGGCGGGCAGGCGGACTGCGTGAAGGACATTGCCGAACTGCCGCTGGAGGCCGCTCTGCTGCTGGTGGTGGTCTCGCACCTGGCGCTGACGGTGGTTGTTCCACACGAAGCCCGGCAGGCAGAGCACCGCAGCGGCATGGATGAGGTGAAGATGGCTGCCTTCGTGGGCATCGCCACGGCGCCGGTGCTGGCACTGCTTTTGCTGCTGCTGAATCAGGCCAGCTTAGTGACTGCGCCGGTGCTGGCCGCACTGCTGATCTGCACGGTCTTGAGCCTGGAGTCGCTGTGTTCGTTGACGAGGCTTGTCTTACCCCGGCGCAGGGCCTTCGCTGCTCCGCAGACAGGACGGCAGCAAATCGAAGCCAGCCTGTTCGGCTCGATCGCGAATTCCGTGGGAACGCGGCTGGTGGTGCTGTGTACAGGCTGCGGACTGGCGATGGTGCTGCCGCTGTATACCTGCGTGATCGCGGTGCTGATCAACCTGCGCGGGCTGAGCCCTGAACATTTGTTCGTGACGCAGGGGCTGATGAGCCTGGGGCTGATGGCAGCCTCTGTGGCAATGCTGAGCGCGATTTATCTGTTCTATCTAAGGTTGGGGCGCTGGTTTAGTAAGAGAGGGTCATGAAGAAAACCATTCTCACGCAGGGTCGCGGAGAACGCGGAGAAAACCTTAAAAAATTGGGTTAGGCTTTAAGAAATTTGCTGTATTTCTGACGGAACTTGGCCACTTTTGGCGCTACCCTCAAGAGGGTACGCTTTGTGACGGATTATTGCCTATACTTTAAGAAATTTCTGGTACTTCTGACGGAACTTTGCAACTTTCGGCGCTACCCTC